>JBNKHS010000012.1:0-22259 GCA_050290485.1 Promineifilaceae bacterium (SeqCode)
GCCGCCCATCCTTTGGGGTTCCAATGGTGGAAGGTGAAGGCTAAACGGCCGTTTTCTTTACGCAACACACGATGACATTCTTGAAAGATTCCGGTCATCAACTCGGTGTAACGACTCTCACGATCTAGTTTGTGTGGGTCCACCGCCGAGTCGCGTAAGTCATATTGCCAGATAGCATCATCCGGCAAAAGTTGATGCAGCCAAACACGGAAAAAACTGGATAGATCGCTGTACTGCACACTGTCGTAGTAAGGCGGATCGGTCACGATGTAGTCAATCGATTCGTCGGACAAGTCTAAATTTGTAGACGAGCCTTGTTGCAAAAGAAAACGATGTCTGTCGCCAGCTTTTAGCGCATCTAAACCGGTTATTTCTGTCCCGGCATCTTTTTCTGCTGCTATTTCTACAAACAGATTGTCGCCATCATCAAATTGTCGTTCGCGGGGAGATTGCGCCCAAATACGGCCGTTGCGAATGCGTGCTTGAAACAATTTTTGCAGCGTGCCTGATGCTTTACGCGTGTACACAGGGTTGTTTTCTAAAGCAGTGTAAGGAAATGAGTACGCATGGTGCGAAAAGGTATGTCGAATAGCCCCTGCTCGCCGTTTATTTTTCCCCTTGTAGCCACACAACATCGAATTAAACTCTAGCGAGGTGGAAGCGAGTATGGCTAAATTGAGGCGCACGGCTGGCGTAAATCGGGGCAATAATTTAATCGCACGATCTAAATAGATGAGTTGGCGGCTGGAAAAAAGATCGAGGTAGTTGTTGATGTTGCGAGCGTGCAGTTGGCGCGATTTACGGCCGTTTTCAATCGCAAAATCATCACGGCAAAAAGAGAGTTGCGCACGCTCATCATTGGCTTGGGCCAAGCGTGCTAAATCAAGATTGTCGGGCTGTTTGAAGAACAGCTTCTTTGTGGGTCGCCGACGACCCACAATGACTAAGGGTTGATAACGGGCAAAGTATGGCGTATCCAGATCATCAACAAAATCACCCGGTGCTCCTTTCTCCACAATTAAAGGCAAATCCAGTTGAGGCTGATCGTCACAATGAGGACAGGGCGTGGTATCAGCAGATGGTTGTTCGACAACGGCATGGCAGGTAGGGCACAAGCGTAATACCCGACCATCGGATTCAATACGCAAAATCAAAGAATCAACCATAAGCACAGAACGGCCGTTTAACGTTCGCTGCACCCCATACAACACATAATTCGCCACCGTCTCCAGCCCAGAATCAGGGCACAGCGTCGCAAAATAAGGCGCAACCTCAGCCTGCAACTGCTTAAAAAAAGCACGGTACGCTTGCTCCAAAGCGAGCAAGGGAATATCCGTCAATGTGGCACGCGCTTGCAAAACAGGAATCGGGTCGATATCTGCACCAACCACATTGGCTCCTAACCGAATCGCCTCATGTAAAGTGGTGCCCCCACCCATCATGGGATCCAGCACAATCTTGCCATCTAAACCACCAGCCGCGTAATAATCTTGTGTACCTTCATCTTCAACTAACCCTTTCAAGATGAGACGAAAGGTGCTGCCGCAGCGCCGCGCCCACCATTTATGCAAATAGCTGTTGGGGCGGTAATGATGTTTGTTGAACGCTTCTAGTTTGGCAATTTTGTTGGCAAACGCAGCGTCAAAGGAATGATCAAGCGGCAAGGACATAAAGAATGGTTAATCGTTAACAGTTAATTTTTAATGGTTAATGGAGTTGTTTAGATTTAGCTATTTGAGAGAGTAAAGGGTTTCATCCTTCATCATTCATCCCTCATCATTCCTAATTTTACTGCTCACCCGGTTTGGTTGCATCTAATATTTTGGTGATTGTTTGGATGTCTTCCCGTTCTGTTTCTGGTGAGGCGTAATAAAGGATAGCGGTTACTTCATACTGCTCTTGCGGTTCGGGATCACGCAGGTGCATGGTTAATGAAAAGTTGGTTTCTAAGGTTTCGATAACGTGGAGAGAGCTAACCTCTTGTCCTTGCATATTGCGAATGGAAACTTGGATAGACGGCCGTTCCAAAAACGGCGTAATGTCAAAACCAACCGCTACACGACGTAGATCTTCAAATAAATACAAACCCAACTGCTTAATGCGCACATCTTCACGGGAATTGGGGCTTTGTAATGGGTCATCAAAAAATTTTATATCCATGCTGCCAATCCTATCCCATTCTGCTTGTTTTTCAACATTTATAACGGAACACAAATCTCAAAAACGCTTTGACAAAAGTCCCCGGCACTTGCCTCGGTCGTACTTTGGTAAAGACCTGCAATTTCCTAGGAAGCTTCACCAGTTGCGCCGACCACCATGAATGAAAAAACTTTTATCAAGGATCATGCAGATTTACGACCACTTGGTCGAGCAGATAACGATAGCTTTTTCAACTTCCCCCTTTGCGGCTTTGCATCTTTGCGTTAAATTGTTTTCAGAAGAAGTTCTCGTCATTTCTCGATAAAAACAGTAACATACGGTCATTATCTTCAGCAAAAAGTAGTGGAATTCTAATGAGCGATCCGACCATCTACCAAAGACCCGTTGAGTTATTACAAAAACTGATTCAATTCGATACAACGAATCCACCAGGGAACGAGATCGTCTGTGTGCAATACATCGATCACCTCTTGCAGGCAGCGGGTATAGAAACCACCATTTTAGCATTAGACGAAAAACGGCCGAATCTTATTGCACGTATCAAAGGACGGGGCACTGCAGCTCCCCTCCTCATGCAAGGGCATGTTGATGTGGTCACCACAGCCAACCAAGAATGGGAGCATCCCCCATTTGCTGGGGCACTGATAGATGATTTCATCTGGGGGCGTGGTGCTTTAGACATGAAAGGCGGCGTTGCCATGATGATTTCCGCCTTCTTAAAAGCCAAAATCGAGGACAGTGCCTTGCCGGGAGATGTCATTCTCACCATCTTGAGTGATGAAGAAGCAGGCGGCGAATATGGGGCAAAATTCCTTGTAGAAAAGCATGCAGAACATTTTGAAAACGTGCAATATGCACTGGGGGAATTTGGTGGTTTCTCGACCAACATTGCCGGTCGTCGCTTCTACCCCATTATGATTGCCGAAAAGCAACTTTGTTCTTTGCAGCTCACAATCACAGGCAAGGGCGGACATGGATCGATGCCTCTGCAAGGCGAAGCCATGGCCCTGCTTGGACAAGTTCTCACGACACTCGATCAACAACAGTTACCAGTTCATGTGCCCACGGCGACGCGGATGATGGTCGAAGGCATCGCCGAACACATTTCTGCGCCGACTAACATTCTCTTACGACAGTTGCTAAAGCCTAATTTGACAAACAGGCTCATCAAATTGATGGGCGCACAAGGAAATGTTTTTAAACCGTTGTTGCATAACACGGTTAGCCCTACAATTTTGCAAGGTGGTGAAAAAATAAATGTACATCCCAGCCAGATTGAATTGCAATTAGACGGCCGTCTTTTACCCGACAGCACCCCAGATGAATTGATCGCTGAACTCAACACGCTTTTGGGCAACAACAAAAATATAGAGATTGAGGTCATCCACTTTAGCCCAGGTCCCAAAGAACCGAATATGGGTTTGTTCGACACTTTAGGTAAGTTATTGCACGAAGCCGACCCCACCGGAACGGCCGTTCCTCTCATCGTGCCTGGTGTGACTGATGCCCGCTTCTTTTCGCGGCTCGGTATTCAAACCTACGGATTTTTGCCCATGATCTTGCCCAATGAGGTCAATTTCACCAATATTCTGCATGCAGCAAACGAACGTATCCCCGCAGAAGCGCTGCCCTTCGGTGCAAAACTCATCCATTCAGCCTTGCAGCAATTTCACTAGGAAGATCCAATAAGACAACATCGTCGTTTCCTCGCCATCTCTATAAACTGAAGATGAAATTCCGCGTACTTTTCCCCTGTGACTGCTAAACGTTTCTTGAGCAGCTTCTTAAATCTATTGCAACCTCCATTTGATTTGTTTATAGTGCTTCGGCTCATTTGCAAAAATTAAACGGAGGTTTATCCAAATGCAAATACAAACAAGAAAAACAATTTATTTCATTATTTTATCTATTTTATTCAGTCTCCTTTTAACAGCTTGTGGAGGCGGCGCCGATGCTACGGCCGCCCCAGATCCAACAGAACCAGCAGACAATGCATTGCCAACTGCCCCTCCTCCAGAAGAACCGATAGCACCAGCAGAACCAGAGGAAACGGCAACAACAGCACCACTCCCAGAAGCAACAGCCACGGAACCAGCCGATACGGGCGACAGCTATCCAGCCCCAACAACAGCACCATTGCCAACTGCAGAGGGATACCCAGCAGCAGCACCAACGACAGCTCCCAAAACAGACAGTGCTTACCCAGCACCAGAAGACTTGCCCGAGCGTGCCACATCATACAAAGTTGTTGCTTTTGGACCCATTGGATCTGAAGAAGCGGTAATTGAAGGGACGGAAATTACGGCCGTTTTTAGCGAAACAGAGGTTAATGGCAGTGCCGGCTGTAATCAATACTTTGCGGAATTGATCCCCGAAGGGAGCATATTTAGCGTAGGCGTTATTGGCAGCACCGAAATGTTTTGCGAAGAACCAGAAGGCGTTTTTGAACAAGAACAAGCTTACCTTGAAGCGTTACAAAACGCGGATGGGTATAATTGGGGCGAAAATGACGAAGAAAGCAGTATCTTCTATACCTTAGAAGATGATACAGCAGGTCAGATCATCCTAGAGCCAATTGTAGAATAATAAACACAAACCAATCATATTCTAAAAAGCAGTACAAAACGGCCGTTTCTGATGAATTTACAGAAACGGCCGTTTTGTACTCTCAGCGTCAGATAAAGGCTATGATATAATTCTTGGCAGGCAAACCTACAAATCTTGCTAAAATTAGCACACAATGGCAACTGAAGATACAAAACCATTAGAACCTCAGAATCTATTCAATAGTTCCAATTCAGTTATGCCAACTGAATCGCAAAGGCCTGTGTCGCCTAAAATAGACACGCTAGGTATCCTCAATCAACTGGCCGAATCCATGTTGCACATATTCAATGCGACAAGTGTGTATATTAGCGACTGGCAGGCAGAAACGGGTATCTCCACTGTCATCGCCGAAAGTTACAGCCCAGCAGCAACCGAAAAAGAAAAAGCCTCCGATCTTGGGGTTCCCTATAATCTTAAAGATATGTATCCATCTCTGCGCTGGCTTCAAGAAAGCACACCACAATATTATCATCATGACGATCTCGAACAAACAGAGTGGGATCGAGAACACATGATAGCGCACGATTGCAAAACATCACTAATTGTTCCCTTGGTCATCAATTCACATATCTTTGGCTATGCTGAAATTTGGGAATCACGCCACAAAAGGGAATATACGGCTGAAGAGTTGGCGCTTGCCAAACAACTCGCGCAACAAGTAACCGTGGCCTTGCTCAATGCCCGTTTATACCATGCTGAAGCACAACGCAGACGCGAGAGCGAGATTGTTCAAGAAATTGCGGGATATCTTACCAGCACATTAAATTTAGATGACGTGTTATCTCGTGTTATCGATATTTTACGTTCGTACCTAGCCAACATCGACAACTGTTCTTTATCTGAGCTAACCAAAAACGGCCGTATGCTTAGTGTCCGCAAATCTTGGTCTACGAAAGAAGAGTACATCTTTTTCTCCAATGGCGACGGTATCGCCCTAGAAAAAACCTTTATTTCCCGTCTAACCATTGAGCAAAAAGAAGCAACCGTTATTACTGATCTACACGAGATACCATTTGCCAATGATCGTCTAAAAGAAGTGATCGACAATGGTTTACGCTCAGTCCTGTATGTCCCTCTTCTTATCAAAGATAAACCGCTAGGCCTCTTACACATTGGCGTCTGGAACAATCCGCGCAAATTTACACCAGAAGAAGTCGCTCTTACTAAAGCAGTTGCCAATCAAGCAGCAATTGCCATTGAGAATGCCAACCTCTTTGCTGCCGAACGGCAACAATTAAAATTATCACAAACCTTACAACAAGTTGGTGGACTCTTAACCTCTAGTATTGGTCTCCATGAAGTGTATGAGCGTATTTTCGATTTATTAGAAAAAGTGGTCTCTTACAACAGTGTTTCTATTCAATTATTAGATGAAAAAACCAATAAATTTTCTTTAGATGCATCGCGCGGATTCCAAAATGTAGACCTTGTGCGGCGGATCATTCATGAAAATTCTGAATTTCTTATCGACCAAATACCTGTTCCCCCCGGCTGGGAAGTTATTCCAGATACAAACGTAGACCCAGGTTGGATACATGTTGATGACCTCCATGTCCGCTCTTGGATTGGGGCGGGCTTATTTATTAAGGATAAGATGATTGGGACGCTAAAGATCGATAGTGCAACCCCTTATGCTTATGGCAAGGAAACAGGCAAAACAGTCGCTGTTTTTGCCAGTCAAGCCGCAATTGCCATTGAAAATGCCCGTTTGTATGCCAAAACACGTCAACAAGCTGAGGAAGTTGCCTTGCTTCATTTACTGGCTCAAACAACGGCCGTTACGTTAGACATCGACGAATTATTACGCCAAACAACAGAACTTATTTCCCAAAAACAGTACAAAGATATTTTTGGGTTCATTATGCTGGATGAAGAGAAAAATATCTTATATCCGCACAATTCGTATTATGGCATTGCCCCAAAATGGCAACATTATGCCATCCCCATGGACAAAACTAGTGTGTCTGGTCTCGTCGCCCTAACGGGGCAGCCCTTCATCTCTGGCGAGATAAATAGAGAATCATTTTATTTAGAAATAGACCCTGAAACGAATTCAGAAATTGCTGTACCCATCTTTATAAAAGGAAAAGTCATTGGGGTTATTAATGTTGAGAGCCCTGAAAGAAATGCATTTACGCAAAAAGATTACAACTTTTTAATGACACTTTCTGTCAATGTTGCCTCGGCCATCGAACGAGCCCAACTATACAATTCGTTGCAACATCAAGCACAAGCCCTTTCTGTCCGCGTTGCGGAACAAACCGCAGAGCTACAAGCTGAAAAGGATAGAACATTGGCTATATTAGAAAGCGCTGGCGAAGGCATAGTCTTGACAGATACAGATACAACAATACGTTATGTCAACCGCGCCATGGAAACCCAAACAGGATACACAAAGCAAGAGCTGATTGGGCAAACACCACGAATTTTGAACAGCGGTGCCAACAGCGAAAAAACCTATGAACAAATGTGGAAAACCATTACCAAAAATCATCGTTGGTCTGGGGAACTAAGAAATAAACGAAAAGATGGTTCGCATTATGACATTGCCATTACAATTTCCCCTCTTGTCAATGAAAACGATGAAATCAGCGGATATGTAAGCGTTCATTCAGATATCAGCCGCTTAAAAGAGGTCGATCGGCTTAAGGCAGAATTTATTTCCAATGTTTCCCATGAATTACGCACACCGCTAACCAATATCAAGATGTATATCTCTCTGTTGGAACGCGGCAAACAGGAAAATTTCCCCCGCTATTTTAAGGTTCTGCATCAAGAATCTGATCGTTTGGGACGCTTGATTCAGGGATTGTTAGATATTTCTCGATTGGAAACATCATTTACACCAGATCCACATGCACGTTTAGCAATACGGCCGTATTTGCAACAATGTATACAGGTATGGGAAGAAGATGCCACTAAAAATCAGGTCAAATTAAAGCTGGACGATACAGAGACGGAGGATCTATATGCGGTAATCGAAGAAAACCACTTCATCAATATCATCAATAATATCATCGAAAACGGCATACGTTTCTCCTCAGCAAACTCAACTATTACCGTCACTGCTGGATTAAGCACCTTATCTACTGACCCGGAAATCTGGATTCGCATTACAGATCAGGGTGTAGGTATTCCCCAACATGAACATGCCAAAATTTATGAGCGCTTCTTTCGCGGCCAAATTGCTTACGAACAAAATGTTCCCGGTGCAGGTCTAGGCCTTGCCATTGTCAAGGAAACAGTTGAAGGATATAACGGCCGTATCGAACTCACAAGCGAACCAGAAAAAGGCAGCACATTCACTGTTTGGCTTCCCGCTGCTCAACCGAAAACCTCCAATCGCCAATCTCCAATTTCCGAATCTTGATCTTAAATCCCATGACAACACGACTTCCTCAATCTTTCTTCGCACGTCCCGCACGCACCGTCGCCCAGGCGCTGTTGGGCAAAAAGCTGGTGCACCATATAAACGGCCGTATCCTTAGTGGCATTATTGTTGAAACAGAAGCATACTGCGATGCGGATCAACCCGACCTCGCCTGCCATGCAGAACGCGCCAATGGAGGCAATCCCACACCGCGCACCGCTGTCATGTTTGGGCCAGCAGGCTTTACTTATGTCTACTTTAACTATGGCATCCATTGGTTGTTCAATATCGTTACCGGTCAGGCAGGGCAGCCCAATGGGGTTCTCATTCGGGCGCTTGAACCAGTAGAGGGGATGGAGATCATGCAAGAAAATCGTGGGAAACGGCCGTTAACCCAACTCACCAATGGGCCAGCCAAACTCACTCAAGCCCTGCAAATCGATAAATCTCAAAATGAAGCAAACCTTTGTCATCCAAATGGGGTTATATGGATTGCAGATGGGGCGACAATCCCCAAAGCGTCAATAGCCGCAGGTCCACGTATTGGACTGGGCAAAACACCAGAACCCTGGCACTCTATCCCATGGCGCTACTGGATTAAAAACAACCCATACGTCTCAAAATAGTCATTAGTGGCAAGTTATAAGTTGCATGTTGCAAAATATCAATGATTAACACAACTCGTCACTTGCACCCTGCGACATGCAACCATCAACACAGGAGAAAATGAATGAAATTGTTAGAAGGGAAAAAAGCACTCATCTTTGGCATTGCCAATAAAAACTCAATTGCTTGGGGAATTGCTCAAGAATTGCATAAACATGGCGCACAGCTAGGCTTCAGCTATGGATTCGATATTTTAGAAAAACGAGTACGGCCGTTAGCTGAGCAAATCGGCGTCGAATTTGTGGAAGAGTGTAACATCGAAGATGATGAAGCTATCGCCAACACCTTTGCCAAAGCCAGCGACTACTTCGATGGCGAAATCGACATCCTTATCCACTCTATTGCTCATGCCAAACGAGAAGATTTAACTGGACGTTTTGTTGATACCAGTCGTGACGGCTTTCAGCTTGCCATGGATGTCAGTGTTTACAGCTTTGTTGCCATTGCCAAACACGCCGCCCCATTAATGAAAAACGGGGGTAGCATGCTCTGTATGACCTACTATGGTGCAGAAAAAGCTGTGCCACACTACAACGTGATGGGGGTTGCCAAAGCAGCTCTTGAGGCCAGCACCCGTTATCTCGCCGCCGATCTTGGACCAGACAACATTCGGGTCAACGCCATCTCTGCGGGCGCAATCAAAACACTTTCCGCCGCAGGGATTGGAGGATTCCGCAAAATGCTTCGTTATACAGAAGAACGTGCTCCTTTACGACGCAACGTCAATCAAGAAGAAGTTGGCAAAACCGCCCTTTGGCTGTGCAGTGACCTCAGCAGCGGTGTGACTGGCGAAATTGTCTACGTCGATGCAGGCTATAACATCTTGGGGATGCCTGAACCACCAGAAAAGTGGGAATAAAATCTATTGCGTGATACGTAATTCGTGAAAAACAATTCATGCAACACGTATCACGCAACACGCCACCTCACAAAACGTGCCACAAGAACAGAACCCCTTTATCCCTCCCCAAAACCTGCTAAAATGATAAACATAGCTGCCTTGCAACTTCATAATCAATTACACGTAAAACACATTGTGAATTACCGAGTGAAAATAGCAAATACTATGTACAACACTTTTGCATTTTCGCTAAATACAAACAAAAGGATACACGATGAGTGAAGAATCAATCGAAATAGGCGAACCCATCGTCATTACAGATCCTGATAGCGACCGTTACCATACTTTTGGTTATATCAGTTGGTGGCAACAAGAAGTCGTGCGTAATGCAACCATCCTTGTTGTCGGGGCTGGCGCTCTTGGCAATGAAGTGCTTAAAAACTTAGCACTTATGGGGATTGGCAACATCCTCATTGCTGACTTCGACACTATTGAAGATAGCAATTTAAGCCGCTCGGTTCTCTTCCGCGAAGGAGATCGGGGTGAACGCAAGGTAGATGTTGCCGCTAAACGTGTTAAAGAACTCAACCCAGATGTTAATGTGCAAGCGTGGCACGGAAATATTAATTATGAAATGGGCTTAGGTGTCTTTCGCCATGTCGATGCCATTATTGGCTGTCTCGACAATCGGGAAGCACGTCTCTCTATTAACCGTTTTAGTTGGGCCGTTAACCGTCCTTGGGTCGATGGCGCAATTCAAGAGCTGATGGGCATTGTCCGCGTTTTCTGGCCTGGTCAAGGGGCTTGTTATGAATGTACGCTCAATGACCTAGATTATCAAATCATTAATTTACGCTATTCCTGTCCATTGTTGGCACGCCAAAACATTTTACAAGGGAAAGTGCCCACAACACCAACGAGTGCGTCAATTGTAGCGGCCTTCCAAACACAAGAAGCGTTGAAGCTGATTCACGATATGGAAGTAGAGGCTGGCAAAGGGTTAATGATTAATGGTTTAACCAATGATATCTACAAAACACAATACCCTGTTAAAGAAATGTGTATGAGTCATTCCACGATGGAACCCATTGTGGAGTTGCCGCACGCTACGGCCTTCTCCACCACCCTCGGCGAACTATTAGCTATTGCCAAAGAAAAGTTGGGCGATGAGGCTGCCATCGAATTTGATGGCGAAGTCGTGACAACCATGAGTTGTCTCGACTGTGGTGAAGTGTTCCCCATCTTCAAGAAAATGGCACGTCTATATGAAAACGAATCAGTTTGCCCCAATTGTGGCGGACATCGCGAAATGAACATGACCCATCGCATCACTGGCGACGAAGATTTTCTTGATCGTACATTGGCAGAAATGGATGTTCCTGCATTGGGAATCATTCGGGCACGTAACGGCAAAGAACGTCTTTATTTAGAGTTAACTGGTGACAAAGAAACCTTTCTGCAGTTTGCATAGAGGGTCGCAACTAAAATAACGATTTATCGTATACAATATTGTGGTGGCAAAAAAAGCAAACAGCCACTTCAAAACAATAAACTTTCAAATTATATAAACACACAAGACTCGCTGTTTTGGGTGAATTTACATAGCAGTATGGAGGCTATCACAAATGGCAAACGTAAAAGTAATTATCTATGATCCAACCGGTTCCAAAAAGACCCCTGTTGAACTGCCAGGAGATGTACCAATGCGTCGTCTCATCCCTGCTCTGGTGAGCAAAATGGGCTTACCAACTACACAAGGGGCCAATCCGATCACCTATCGTTTGGATCATCGTTCTTCTGGCAAACGCCTTAGTGACGACGAAACGTTGGTAGACGCTGGCGTTACAGAAGACGATATCTTGAGTTTGTTCCCAGAAGTAACCGCTGGGTAAATATTTTTGTACTGTTGTAATTAGTAATTGGGTAATTTCTTAAATTACTCATTTACCCAATTACTTAATTACTTTTTTCTTTAAGTGTGTAATTCACAAAACGACTTTGCAGCAGATTTAGCAGACATTGTGAATTACGACGTAAAAACGTAGATATCGACTCTTGTTAAAGGGTTTTGCGTTTTTACTTAGAAGGAAGTCGCATGGCATTCGATATTCGTGAAACCAGATTACGCAATGATTACAATCGTATCCGGGATTTGGTGAATCGCAGTGAATTTATTCACATCCTAAATACAGATGGTGATCCAGTTGAAAAGTACCTTATTCGTTATAGTTGCGAAGGGGTGGAAAAAGTGAACTCAGCTGGTAAACCTATTGTACGGAATTCGCATGAAGTCAGTATTTATCTGCATGCAGAATACCCGTTAAAACAACCGCAATTAAAATGGTTAACCCCCATTTTTCATCCTAATATCCATGTTACAGGCGCGGTTTGTATTGGTGCATGGTGGCCGGCCAAAACGCTAGATGAGTTGTTGCTCACCTTAGGGGAAATGATTCAATATAAAAATTATGACCCCAAAGACCCGATGAACTCCAAAGCCGCCGCGTGGGCGTTACGAAACAAAAATCTCTTCCCAATTGATCGGCGCAACCTCAAAGGCCAATCTCTTGAAGATTTAATTGTGCTTGGCGAGGAGGAATCGGATGACCTCGGCATCAACATTCTCTGAGAAAAGCTTACCTGAAATTGAACCAAATCATGATGTGATGAGCCTACCAGAACGGCCGTCTCCTGAAGTTCCAGAAACAGCTATTCTGCATGGTGAGCCTTTGCCGCAAAGCCAAGTCACCGTGCTCAACAGCCAAACTGCTTTAGAACAAATTCGCACACACAGCATTAGTAATTTGCGTGCAGAATTGGGGGGCATATTGCTGGGGCATGCTTTTCGCAAAGGCGAGCAGCTTTTTGTTGAAGTAAAAGCAGCTATTCCAGCACAAAATGATGATCATGGACCTGTGCACTTTACGTTTACGGCAGATGCGTGGCGTCAAATTCATCACGACCGGGAAACAAATTATCCCAATTTAGATATTGTCGGTTGGTTTCACACCCATCCAGGACTCAATGTCTTTTATTCGAGTGATGATGTTGTTGTCCATTCAGCCGCGTTTACGCAGCCGTGGCATGTTGGTTTAGTTGTTGATCCCATTCGCAATGAATCTTGTTATTTTGGTTGGGAAAATGGGATATTAACTCCGTTCACAGGATTTTATGAGCTAACCGATTTACAAGAAAAACAAATTGTGCCTTGGCGTGTGGTGAAAACGGCCGTTTGGCATCAAACGGATACAGAAAACTTTTACGCTGACCAAGAAGCACAAGGGTATCCGATGCCCCTTTACTATAGTGAACATGGAAATCTGATTCCTAGTAAAATGCAATTTATGTTGGCCGCAGGGGTTGTTGGCTTGTTACTTGGGTTTTTTTTGCTCGTTGGTTGGGCGATTCCTTACAGCAATCAAGTCAAAATAATGGAAAGTATCCTACTGACCACTGCGAATGAAACCAATCCAAATGTTGCGACTTGTCCCGACCACCGCATCCGATTCTTAACGCCTGTAATGAACTATGGGTATCGAACTGGTTCAAAAATCGATATATTTGGTACAGTTAGCCATCCTGATGCCGTGAAATATGTGGTGCAAGCAAGACCTGTAGGCGGCGAATGGCAAGATATTAATGCGCGACGTACAGATACAACATTGGGGTCACTTGGAACGTGGAATACAATCAACGATGTGCCTGGAAATTACGAACTACATTTAACGGCCGTTGATCGCAACAACATTCCGCTTCCGGGCGTCTCATCCTGTACGATTGTTTTAACCCTTTTACCTTAAACGCGATGCCTGTTTGCTAACAACAAAACACGCATCACGACCTTTTATTATGACTGAAGAAACATTACCTCAAGCAAATTTTGTCGCAGTTGTCAGCCTATCGCTTCCCGATATGGAAGAGGCGGTAACGGCACACGTTACTTTAACGCCTTCCGATAAAATTCCGGTAGACGGCCGTTCCAAACCTCTCCCTGAATGTACATTGGCAGATTTACAACAATTTGCCAATGAATTGGAAGCAGATGTATGGGATATCTACGAGCAAATTCAGCTCACCGCTTTGGTTGAAGATGAAGATGTAGCGGTTAAATTAGACATCCTTGATGAAAATGGTGAACCGATGCCTCCCACACAAGCATGGGATTGGGCAGCTCAATTGGTTTTACTTGCTGATGTTGTAGAAGATGTAGATGAACCGATAGCAGACGAAGAAACTGAAGAACCATCTATTGCTGAAGATCAAGTTGACGTCAAAGAAGAGTCAGCATCAGAAGCGGCCGTATCTACAGAAACTGTCACACAATCAGATGAAGATTTAATCAACATTGTGGTTGCCGATACAGAGTTGGTGCATGAAGAACGAGAAGTTGAAAGCACTCCGATTGTCAGCGATGAGAGTGCGGTCATTGCGCCCAGTAAAGCACGCGTGCGCGTTGCAGGTAAACGTTTGGAACTTGGGGCAAACACCAATGCGGCCGTCGATATTTTGATGGACGAACCTGCATTACGCGCATCGCAAGCACATGCCCTTAGCAGCATGAATCGGGAAGTCGCTGGTGTATTGGTCGGCCCGCGCCCCGAAAAACAACCTGATGGACGTTATGTCGTGCATATCATTGATACGATTGTTGCTAAACATACAGTCATGCAAGGGGCAAGTGTAACGTACACACCAGAAAGTTGGCGCTACATGACCGATAAGTTATGGGAAAAGTATCCTGATGATACGGCCGTAATTGTCGGTTGGTATCATACCCATCCGGGATTTGGCATCTTTTTATCAGGAATGGATCTCTTTATCCACCAGAACTTTTTTACCCAAATTTGGCACATCGCCTACGTTCTTGATCCTCGCGCACGAACTAGCGGTTTTTTTAGTTGGGATCGACAAAAAACACAAGTGAGCCGCCACAATTTTCAATGGCCTTATTGGGCAGCCAGCTCTTGGTAGATTTCAGTTTATAGAAAGAATATTTATTTTTCCTGACACTCTAGAGAATTGAGTGTTGTTTAATGTATAATAACTACATTAAGTACGTGTAAATGTAACAATCAATCATGGACGAAGAACAAGAATTACCACCCATTACAATTACAGACAATGACATTCATGAGGCCAATCAACTCAGTCTGCATTGCCCTATCTGCGCCAATGCCGTTGAAAATCATGTCGAGGATGTCAGTTTACGCGCTGTGGTTTGTGCCAAATGTGGCACACTCTATCATCGTGCGTGTTGGGAGCTAGGTGGTAACAAATGTGCTGTACTTGGTTGCAATCATGAAAAATATTACGTACATGGTGTTCGTGTCAGCCCTGTCTTGAGCATTAAAAAATCAGACCTTGGTCCCACAGTGCCATCCAGAAATGGCGCGCAGCGTAACAAGCAATTGAAACATGAACAACGACGTCAAGTCGAGCGCATGCGTCGCCCTGGATTGTTCCAACGCCTTTGGCAATGGCTCCTTGACCAAATCAAAATCGGATAATCCCCTTTAATCTATGATCACGCTCGCAATTGACAAAAATTCTCCTTTTCTGGGAGAAGAATGCCCCTTTTGCGAGCATCCGTTTGCCCCCGGCGATGAGGTCATTATTTGCCCAGAATGTGCGGCACGGCATCATATTCATTGCTGGCAAACTAATAACGGCCGTTGTGCTGTCGAAGATTGCCGTGGCGAGGACATTTCTGAGGAAGATGAAGTTGAAGCAATTGCAGAGGAAACGGCCGTTCCCCCAGCCAACTCTCCAATAAGAGAAAGCGTTCAACAAGCCCCTCCACAACGTATACCAAGGCATTATTCATGTGCACAAAGCTGTCTCGTTCTTAGTATCGCGCTATCTATCCTTATTTTCGCGGTTGCATGTTTTGGCCTTTGGGCCATCGCCGATTATTTAATGCTTGAGGTTTGGGGATGGCAATATCGCGCTCCACTTTCAAATGCAATCGATTTCCCTCAATTTATTACCGCCGTTTCCGTCAAAATATTGTAAAATAGGTTTATTCCTACTATTACTGAAACAAACGTCTTCCGATGGTTAACTCATAGGCAAATCTGTTTCAGTTAAAGTGTTTTGCTTCGAAACTTGTTTGACGAAACACCATTTTATTGACACGGGTGAGCATACAGCATTGCCCCAACAACACAATACCTATGAAAACTGAACTGAAAAACGCAATTTCCAACTTACTCCTCACTTTGGCAGATGATGAACTCATTCTTGCCCATCGCAACTCTGAATGGACAGGGCACGGTCCCATTTTAGAAGAAGATATCGCTTTCACGAACATTGCTCTCGACGAGATGGGGCATGCCCATACATGGTACAAAGTTTATGCCGAGCTTAATGATGTGGATCCCGATCAACTTGCCTTCTTCCGTGAAGCTGCCGATTTTCGCAATGTACAAATGGTCGAATTGCCGATTGGAGATTGGGCCTTTAGTATGTTACGCCAATATCTATTTGATGCTTACGAGTTGATCATCTTAGGTACATTAGCACAAAGTCAATTCCAACCCATTGCTGATGCCGCAGCGAAGATTCGTACAGAGGAAATGTATCATTTGCGTCATACACAAAGTTGGGTGGCACGTTTAGGATTAGGAACGGCCGTTTCTCAACAAAAAATGCAAGTGGCGCTTGATGAGTTGTGGCCTTACGCCCAACAACTTTTTACCACAAAAGAGGATGAGGCGTTATTGCGGCAAGAGGGCGTATTGGTGACAGAAACGGCCGTTTTGGTTGAACAATGGCACAATGCAATCCAAACCCATCTCACCGAATCTGGGCTAACCGTCCCACAAACCAAACCAAGCCCCATTCAACGGCATGAGCATACGGCTCATCTTGCCGCATTGCTAACTGAAATGCAGTCCGTTGCCCGCCTTGATCCTCAAGCGCAATGGTAATTTGAGGTTTAGCTATGGATGCAGAAAAGCGTATTTGGCAAGCACTTGAAGATGTGAAAGATCCTGAACTCCCAATGATATCCGTTGTGGAGATGGGGATTGTGCGTGAGGTGGTTGTGGAGGATACGGCCGTAACTGTAAAAATGACGCCCACCTTCTCTGGCTGCCCCGCATTAGACGTGATGCGCAACGACATCCAAGCTAAACTTCGTGAATTAGGGTATACAGACACAGCCGTCGAAACAGTTCTAAATCCCCCTTGGACCTCTGATTGGATAGCAGATTCCGCCCGCGAAAAGCTGCGCAACTTAGGCATTGCGCCCCCTCAAAAACATGAAGGCAACGTAACGGCCGTTGCCTTCCTTGATGTTGCTGAGTGTCCACGCTGTGGCTCAAAAAATAGCACACTCAAAAATGCCTTTGGCCCCACTCTTTGCAAATCAGTCTGGTACTGTCACGATTGTCAAGACGCTTTTGAACAATTCAAGGTCCTCTAACCTCAAATGCACTCCAAAAATAATGCATAAGGGACAAAAGAAAGGAATAGGATAAGTCAGCTAGCTATTATTATTTATTATCTTATTAACCTTTTCGGTAAGTTGTTGCAGTTTGAACGGCTTTTGCAAAAAGTCAACCTGAGTCGATAATGTTAACTGCTCAATGAAATCACCCGAATATCCAGACATGTATAAAACTTTGATTGCTGGAAATAATTCTATCAATTTTTGATGTAATTCATAACCGTTCATATCAGGCATCATCATATCTGTCAGTAAAAGATGAATGTTATCATCACAAGAAAAGGCAATTTGTAAAGCTTCTTCACCATTTATTGCCTCCAATACACGATACCCCTTTAACAATAATACTTGGGTCAATGGTATACGTACTGATATTTCATCTTCTACAATTAAAACAGTACCAGTTACTAAAACATCTTCTACAGGTGATAGAGCAGGTGTTTCGACTTCTACCTTTTCTTCACGCGTGACAGGAAGGTAAATTTTAAAAACTGTCCCTTCTCCTATTTGGCTATCAAATTGAATATGCCCATGATGTCGCTGCACAATGCTATGAACTGTAGACAATCCTAATCCGGTCCCCCTACCTGACTCCTTGGTTGTAAAAAACGGCTCAAACAGATGATGTTTCACCTCTTCTCCCATACCCACCCCAGCATCACGTACAGATAATACAATATAAGAATTTGGCGGAATAGCTGCAGGTAGCCCTTCAAGCACTTCATTCAAACGAACAAACCTCGTTTTGATTTCGAGAACACCTCCATTGGGCATCGCATCACGAGCATTAACAGCAAGATTCATGAGTATCTGACCCAACTGATTCGCATCTGCCTGTACAAATGGTAAGTTATCTTGTAAATTCATCTCCAGTAAAATATTTTCGCCAATAACACGTTGTAACAAATTACTTATATCATGCACCACTGCATTCAATTCCAAAGTCTCTAAAACCAGTAGTTGCTTTTGGCTCAATGCCAAAATTTGTTGGGTTAACTGCTTCGCTCTTGATGCTGTTTTTTCAATTTGTTGCAAGTACTCATATACACGATCTTCCCTTGTTAAATCCATCATCCCCAGATCAGCATAGACCATAATAGGGGTCAATAAATTGTTGAAATCATGAGCAATGCCACCGGCTAAAAGACCAATAGCTTCCATTTTTTGCGCTTGATAAAATTGCTCCTCTAACTCGATACGTTTCGTAATGTCACGCAAAATCGCTGTAAAATATTGCTCCTCATTAATCATTGACTGCGAGATAGAAGCTTCAATAGGGAACTCTTCTCCATCGCTTCGCAATCCATAAAGCGCATCCTGTCCCATTAATCGATTTGTCAAACCAGTAAGTCCAAAAGCATGTACGTGTCTTTCATGCCCATGCCGAAATCGTTCTGGCATCAAGTTTGTTAGGGGTTTACCAATTATTTCTTCAGCTGTGTAGCCAAACACACGTTCTGCTGTAGGGTTAAATAAAACAATTTTTTGCATTTCATCAATCACAATGATGGCATCCATTGCCGAGATAACAATACCATTTAATCGTTCTTCACTCTCTCTAAGTGCCTGTTCTGCTTGCTTGCGCTGACTAATATTACGGACGATTGATAGAGCTAATTGCTGATTCTGGTTATCGACAATTAATGACGTGTTGACCTCAACTGCTATTCGTGTGCCGTCTTTATGAATGTCAACTGTTTCAAAAGGAACACCCGCAAAATGCTCGATTTCATATTTGATTACTTCTCCCCTCTGCTGACGTATTTCGGGCGCTTGCAAATCAGACACGGTCATGGTCAATAATTCTTCGCGACTATAACCAAGCATTTCACAAGCACGTCGATTTACGTCAATAATTACATCATCTATCGTGTTCAAAAAAATGGCATCGTTTGCCTGTTCAAATAAACTTCGATAACGAGCCTCACTGTTTTTTAAGGATATCTCTATCTCTTTACGTTCAGTAATATCAATGCTAGCCCCTAAAATACCGATAACTTTGTTGTCGTTATCAAGCAATGGCACTTTTCGGGTGAGAACTTGCCGATCTCCCAATGGTGTATCGATTAAAACTTCCTCTTTCGTTACTACCTCTCCATTTTTCATAACCCGTTGATCTGTATCACGTAAGGCACGAGCTACTTCATGATCTAATAATTCAAAATCAGTTTTACCGACAGGATTATCTGCCCAATAGTGCAAATTTTCTACATTGCTGCTTGTGTACACACCTTGGCGATCCTTCGTGAAAACAGGGATGGGGAGATTCTCAAACAATGCTCGATAATGAGCCTCCTGTTCTTTCAAAGCTTGTTCGGCTTGCTTGAGTTCAGTAATATCATGAAAGGTGGCTACAACACCATAAGGAGATGTTTCATCAGGTGGTTGCAGAGGTTGCGAATTTACAGAAATCCAGCTCAAATTCCCATCAGGCTTGTACACCCCCATAACAACATTACGAACAGGCTCACCGGTGCGCAATGTGATCATGGCAGGGTGTGTCTCCCCTGGAAAAAGGGTACCATCCTCATGAATGGTACGCCAACGTGGGTCGAGCGAGGTCCGGCCCATCATTTGATCCATTGTCAGACCCAGAATATGTTCTGCTGCTGAATTGGCAAATAAAATTTCCCCACTGGCCTGATGCATAACAACACCTTCGGCCATCGCTTCGACCACAGAATGATAACGTGCTTCACTCTCCTGAAGCGCTATTTCAGTTTGTTTTTGTTCTGTTATGTCAATGATCGCCCCCATTACGGCCGTTTCCCCACCCCATTGTATCGTCGTTACTATTTGCTGTAAGGTAACAACAGATCCATCTTTACAGATAGAATCAAATTCATAGTGTGTTGGAGCGTCATCCCCCCTTACCCGCGCAGCAAGATAACCTAATAGCCGCTCACGCTCATAAGGGGCAATTAACGGAACCATTGTGGGTAGAGCTAAAATTTCATCTGGGGAATCGTAGCCTAAAATATGTGCATAAGCATCATTTACAAATAAGGGGACAGTCTCACGGTGAACTAAAATTCCTTGAATGGAACTTTCAACGAGAATACGAAAACGTTCTTCGCTTTCTCTTAAAGCATGTTCAGCTTCTTTGCGCTGTTTGTTTTCCTGTTGAGTATGGTGCAAAGCTTGGGACAAATAGGTAAGAGCGAGATACACTGGCGTGATCGCAAAAAAAAGATAAAGAAAAAAGTTAAACCAACGAACAAGTGGTGCTTCGATAAAAACATGTGGAAATGGATGATTGTTCATTTCCAATAGGGCAATCCCGAACACAACTGTGGCACTTAAAATAGCCAGGGCTCCTGCCCAGCGTACATTTAGCATAACACCAGCAATGATCGTTAAGACGACATACAAGGTTAATTCAGGACTACTTGTGCCACTCCCCAGATATATTGCTATCGTAGCAAAACACCAAATGACAAAGATGTATACTATACTACCCAGTCGCAAATGTTCCCGCTGAATTAAAAAGTTAACCGTGAGCAACATACTTATCATAATGAGAATAAATATGATACCGAACACTTTATCTTCAATAAGGGAAAACGTTGTGACTAGTCCAATAGCTACGATAGCCCAAGTTGCAGCCATGAGGACGAATATTATTCTAGAAAAGTTGGGCTCGATCTTATTGTCAGGGAAATCAGGAGGGGAAAAAATCTGTTTGATGGTGTTTAGCATAGATAATTTCTCCAATCCAATTAGAATATGTTGCGCTATTGGAAAGCAGAGAATGTACAAATAATTGTCTGCTAGCTAATAATACGAAGGTCCAAACCTTTTTAGATTATTTTGGCTTCATCTATTTCGAGTATTGAATTGCATGATATCGCTTTTGGCTAATATTAGATATATTTAGAATCCAACCAAATGTACCACACATGACTTTCAGGCTAGGCGAGTTGTCTCTTAGGTTATTGAAATCTGTATGTAATAAGGAAACCTACTTTGCTAACAATACGGCCGTTTTATCATTCAAAACTATGGCGACAGCAAACGGCCAAATCTGACGCACAAAAGCACCCACAATTCTTCAATTGTAGATTTAATTTTTCTTAGCAGAATAATGGGGGTACACATTTGCACAAATGTGCGCGTTATTTTGAGCCCTTTTGCTGACCTCCACCTCCTGTACCAGAAGATTGTTGTGTCTCTTGTGTTTGTGGCACATAACGCCGCATTTGTTTAATGGAAACTTTGATATTTTTACGGCATTTGGGGCATGAAATGCTCTCTGTTGTTTTTTTGCCTGCATTGGTCACAACAGTTTGCATATAATCCCGACTTAGATTAAATGAATGACTACAATATGTACAACGAACTTGCATCTGTTCCTCCCATGGGTACAAATAAATAAGGTGTCTTTAATTGTACCTCCTTTGTCAATCTAAATTTGCATGGCAATCCTAAGAATCACTTCAAATAGCTACGCAAAACGGCCGTATTTTGCTATCATTGTTCTCATCAGACTGACCAGTCGGTTTGATTAAATCTCCCTAGCAGGGCGATAAATTTAAGGAAACTATAGATGGAAGATTCAAGAACACGCGACCCAGAAGGCACAAAATCCCGCATCCTTGATGCAGCATTGAATATCTTTGCCCATAAAGGATATTACGATACCAAACTTGATGAAATCGTTGATGAATCGAACACCTCCAAAGGCGCAATCTATTTCCACTTCCCCAATAAAGAGCGTCTATTTTTAGCACTTGTCGATCAATTTGCAGATTTACTTGAACGACGTGTGATTGAAGCAATCGCACCTGAAGAAAAAGGCATTGCGCGTGTACGCATTGCCCTGGAAACCTGCCTCGATACCTTTGGGCAATATCGCCGTCCTGCCAAGATTTTACTTGTGCAAGCTGTTGGGCTGGGGGCACCATTTGAAAATAAACGGAACGAAGTTAATGATCGTTTCGCCCATCTTATTGAAACATACCTCATCGAGGCCATCGAAGTCGGTGATATTGAACCAGTAGACACGGAAGTCGTCTCTTATGCATGGATGGGAGCAATTTATGGTGTTGTCATTCGCTGGGTGTACACGGGCGAGCCAGAGCCACCCCGCATCATGGAAACGTTGTTACCGATGTTATTGCAAAGTGTAGGGTTTGTTGTAAATGAGCAGTAGACAGAATATTGAA
>JBNKHS010000013.1:0-21899 GCA_050290485.1 Promineifilaceae bacterium (SeqCode)
GGGGATGCTGGTGATGATGACGGCCGTAACCACCCGCCGCGCCTGAGCCATCGAACGCATCGTCCCAATTGTGGTCAAAAAAACCACAATATACGAAAGGGTTGTGTAAGTCCCTTGCAAGCGTTGATAAGAACCTGCCCAACTAACACTTTGCGTGACCGAAAACATAGAAGACAGCAAATAGATAATTGTAAGTAATGTTACCACCGCAACAAAAGGCATTCGCCACACAGAATCTACTTGTTTCCAGCCCAAACGCTTATATTGTTGCCAACCACGTTGGTCAATAAATCTCACCAGCCAGGCCGCAGCCATCAACACAGCAATAGAGCGTACCAAAGCTAATTTATCTGGTTCAAATACGCGATCAGAATGAATATTAAAAAATAGAGGAGCCGCAATTACCGCAGCCAACCAACCCGCTTCAATAAACCCATCACACCAACGGGACAGTTTGGAATCCATAGATGTTTTCCTTTTCTTTGTTTATAAACAAAAATTTCCTAATTGTGCAGAGAAAATGGTAACTCATCAGCTAAAACATGCAACAAAGTTTACCTGAAATTATAAATTTGGTGTTTCAACAAAGAAAAATGGCGCTAAATGCGCCACAAAATTTGATCAAAGCAAGTTGATTTTATCCCCCCGCAGGATTGGAAACAAAGAGCAGTACGTGTGGTGGCTTAATCGGAAGCCATTTCTTTAATAAAGTATCCTAGAAAGTCTGTCACCGTAATAATCCCCACGACTGTGTCATCTTCGACAACAGGTAATGCCCCAAATTTATAGGTTTGCAGCATTTCGGCTGCTTTACGTGCCGAAGTATCAGGCGAAACAGTAATTGGGTTAGCAGTCATACAACTTTCTGCGGTCATCTTATCGAGCAGTTCTTCATCTTGCCAACGACCGTGTAAGACAATGGGTGAATTCATCACCAGACGAACATCACGATCAGAGATAATGCCAATCAATTTCCCCTTATCAAGAACAGGCAATTGGCGACAGCCTTCGCTTTTCATGATGCCAATCACGTTACGTAATGTCGTATCTGGTGCCACAGTTAATGGGATCACAGTCATTAAATCATTTACGGTTAACATCGCGTTTCCCTTATGCTTAACTTAGAAGTAATTCATTTTACGGTTAAATTATAGGAGAAACGGCCGTTTTTCGTGCGTGATAGATGTCAGGGAACAAGGGTTACATACCACACTCGCCATAAATCCAGTTGCGTATACACTTACGCTGCATAAATTTTTTTAGCATTTGGAAGGATACAATGAAAAAAACAGCAAAAAAGAGCAAAAGAAAACAACAAAAAAGAGAAACCAATTGGAAAGTAATTGGCGGGGTCGTTGTCATTAGTGCCCTCGTTCTCTTTGGAATGATTTTCCTTGCTTTCCGTGAACCAAACCAACTCGATTTAATTAAATATTGCGACAACAACCCAGAAAATTGTATTGCCAGTGGGCCAGATACAGCATCCGCCCGCATGGTTGAAGTTTCGGATTATGGGTGTACTCATTGTCGAACATTTAATTTAGAAACAGCACCTCTTTTAGAAGAAACTTATGGTAAGAATGATAATTTTCAACATCTTGCTATGCCTTATGCATTAAGCGGTCAATCTGGAGGATATCCAACGATGGATTCCGCTGTTGCTGCTTTTTGTGCCAATGAACAAAATAAGTTCTGGGAATATCATGCAGCAACATTTGCACTGCAAGACGCGCCGAACTTCAATACAGAAGAAGGAATATTGCAAACAGGGGAAAATATTGGCCTAGATCTAGATAGTTTCAAAAGTTGCCTTGACAACAATGAGTATGAAGATAATGTTAGAGCAAATATTCGGGCAGCTTCAACCGCAGGCATCAATTCAACACCTTCTTTCATGATCGATGGTCAAGTATTGGCTGGGGCACAACCCTTTACAGTCTTCCAACAACGGATAGAATCATTGCTTAGTCAATAAAAAGATTGGTTCGAGTTCAAAGTCGAACCAGTCCAAGTCAAGGAAGTTAAATTTAATGAAACAACATTGGCAAGTTCGGATCATTCAGCTTCAATCCGTTTTTGGACTATTAATTTCATTTTATTTGTATCTTTTTCATGAAGGTGTGTTGATTGTTGGCTGTACAGGTTCTGGTTGGGATGATTGTGGTAGTGTAAGCGGTCCATTTTCTCCTTATTCTGCAATTGGACCTATCCCTATTGCCGCCATCGGATTTGCTGGCTATTTGGCTATCTTTGTGGTTATTTGGCTGATGGATTGGGATTTAGTTGGGCAATATCTACCCGAGTTGATCATTGCGCTAACGGGGCTTGCCTTCTTGTTTTCGCTTGGATTAACTGGCCTAGAGCTTTTTGTCATTCATGCATTTTGTCGCTATTGTGTGATCTCTGCCATCAATGTGACTATAATGTTTGTGCTCGCCATTCTTTATCTACGCAATCCGGGCAATGAAGAAGACACTTCTGAATTAGATTATTAACCTAAAAACTTTATCGCAGATTGACGACTAAGGGTTGGATAGATACGCAGATGATGACAGTTTTCCCAACATTTCCCACTGTGCCTTTATGCCTTTGCGTTAATTTTTGTTAGAGGAGTTCACACCGGCTGAGCCGACCACCATGAACGAAAATATTTATCCACAGATTTCGCAGATTATGGTAGTTTCTCCAACTTCCCCCCTCTGCGACTCTGCATTAAATTATTTATTACGAAGAAGGAGTAATATAGAACAGAACAAATTAAGTGTGTATTTTGCTTCTATAATTGTGGAACACTACTATATTAAAGTGTAGTTCTAGATCTTGTAACTGTCGTTTGCAGGGAGTGACGGAGCTGTTAATGTTGCCGCCGCTTTGAGACGATTGAGGATGGCAATTCTTGAGCGATTGGCCGCAGTTAAATCATTGTACAATTGTAATTTCCAGTTGGCTCCCATATAAAATGCATTGATTTCATAGGCTAGTTGCTGAGGGTCTATGTCAGCAGAAATTTCCTGGGCGGCTTGTGTTTTTTCAATTTGAATGCGGAGATAATCTAGCCAAACCTGCATATCATGAGCAACTGTGTCACGAACAGCCCCGGGGCGTCCATCGAATTCAGCAGAAGCTGCAATATAGAAACAGCCGCCAGCAAAAACTTCATCTTCCATGTACTGCAGCCATAAATCACACAAATGCCACAAACGCAGAAGCCCTGGCTCGGCTCCATCACGTGCTGGTTGGATGACACGTTCAATAAAAATTTCACGTGCTTTAGAAATGGTTGCCAACTGCAGATCTTCCTTTGAACCAAAATGGCCGAAGAGTCCGCTTTTACTCATTTGCATCTCTTTGGCCAGACGTCCCACAGTTAACCCTTCTAGTCCTTCAACGGAAGCAAGATCAACTGCTTTTTCAAGGATTGTTTCTTTTGTTTTTTGTCCTTTGGTGGTTGATCGTTGTGGTGTTTGTGTCAAGCTCATGCTCCTAGTTTAACACACAGCAAAGGTTTCGGCTTTGGGAATGTGATTTGTGATGCGTAAAACAGGGCAAAATCACGTTTTACGCATCACTTTTTAGGATAAATTGATTTCGTAGAGATCTGCCACTAAATTAACTTTTTTAGGCGTATCGGCAATTTGATCCTGGGTAAGGAAGTCGACTGTTTGGCGAATGACTTGTTTGTTTTGCAGCGGGCCGCGGTGATCGAGTCCGTCTGTGGAAATGAGTTTGGCGGTTTGCCAATTTCTAGCCAAGGCTTCAGCATTGGCAAAAGCTGCAATGCTATCTTGATGGTCGTGGATGATTAACCCTGGAACTTGTAGTTTGGTAACGGCCGTATCAATCTGCAGCGTTTCAATGGGAATACCAACGCGATCCACAATACTTTGCATCATGCGATTTTGCATCGGTTCCGATGCCCCAACAAACCCAGTCCACGCATGAAACATATCCATGAGGCGGGTGGGGGCGGCGATGCTAACAACCTTTTCAACGTGAAAAGCTGGGTCGCGGCTCAAGGTGTATAACGTTGTTGAGGCACCAAAAGAGTGGCAAATGATGCCGTAAAATGGGCCAAGATTACGATTAACCGTTTGTAGCGCACCGCCATAATCGATCATGTTGGTTTGTTTGCCTGCGGAATAACCATGTGCAGGTGCATCGAAGGCAACTACACGGAAGCCTTGGCGCAGTAACGGCCGTACAAAGGCACGCATGCCACTGGCGTTCGATTCCCAACCATGGACAAGCAAAATGGACGGGCCATCATTTTCCCAAACATAGGTCGCTAAGCGACGGCTCCCATGTTTTATGGGGATCTGTTTGGCTTGGGACATCACCTCTTGGGCGCGTTTGGAATACGGCCGTTTACGGGGTGTCAAAAACATGCGGGCGGCAATACGTCCCGCGAGGGTAGGGGTCACACTATCAAGCATACGGAAGCCACCGCGTACCATTTTTAATTGGCGGGACATTCTCGTGGGTAAGGTTAAGCTATTTGCTGTCATTATTTGCTCCTGCTTTTGATTTCAATTTGAGTTGTTGTAAAATGCTCGCAAAAAAGCACGAACGTTCGTTTATATTAGCAGATTCGAAACTGAAAAGCAAGCTAGATATCCAATGACGTAATGATGAATGTTCGCTTGCTGTTTTCTTGTTTGATTGACAGATAAAGGGGAGGAGGTATAAAATGATCCTTGATTCAAAGTATGGAGGGAGGCTATGCAGAATCAAACTCGTGTATTGTTAGTGGAAAAACACAAATTACTTTTTGATGGTGTTGAAAGGGTGATAGCTCAGGCTGCTGATCTTACTTTGATTGGTATGGTTTCTGTTAGGGAAAGTGAATTGAACACTTATCTCCAAAGCCATTTCGACGTGTTGTTACTGTCTTTTAATAGCTTGGAGCAATCTGATAATGAACTATTTCATAGTTGGCGTAAGCGTAACCCTCACGCGAAAATAATAATTTTGTTAGCTGATTCTGATGAAGCTAATATTTTTGACTTGTTGAGTAGAGGTGCTAATGGTTGCTTTCTGAAAGAAGAAACACCAGAACGTTTAGCTGAAGCAATAAGAGCCGTTCGACGTGGTGAAACTTGGTTGAGCCAGCAGTTGACCTCAAAGCTTATAGAAGATATGTCTCTTCATGCAACAGGCATTGGATTACTAACAAACCAAGAGTTGGCTTTATTGCGCTTACTTGCACAAGAAAAAACAGACGAAGAAATTGCACAAATTCTACATTGTTCAACGCGTACAGTGAGACGTAATCTGCAACATATCTATGATAAATTGGGCGTGCATGGGCGGTTGGGAGCCGTTTATGAAGCTGGACGACAACAACTTCTTGAAAAGAGAGTTCAAAGCATCTTAAAATGGCCATAGCTGGTAAAGTAAATGACCGAAAGTGGTCAAATATCTGGCCGAGTTTATCCTTCCTTTTCCTCAAATAATAGCTTAAGCTTTAGTTGTGTTAACACAAGATTTCAACTGAATTTGATTATAAATCAAACACATCAACAACAGACTATTTATCTGTTTGTGGGTGCTTTAATTGTTTCTGGAGGAAAATCATGAACAAACGAACTGCCCATGTTAGCATCTATTTCATCTGTTTGATTGCCAGTTTTCTAATCTTGACCGTAGCACAGGTAACAGCATCAAATGTATCAAACTCACCCTCACCCGAAACCCAAAAATGGGAAACCTATAAAGATGATCGTTTTGATTTCTCATTTGAATACCCAGCGAATTGGTATGTTGTACTAAGGGATGATAGTGACCCTGAAGGATTGAGTGGAACTTTGATGTTGACACCAATTAATCCTGAACAATCCTTGACTAAAGATGAAGTTCGCGCTCTGCATTCTGATGTTCCTTACATTGCTGTTGGCCTTTATTTAGCAGAATTAGAATCAAAACAATCACTTAATGAATGGACTGAATTGTATCAAGAAGCAAGTAAGAGTTTTAATGATTCGGAAATTCAAGCCAGATCTCTTAAATCTTTAAGAATTGGACAAGTTGATGCTGTTCAACAAGCGGGTGTATCTCCTCTTACTGAATATCAATTTACTAACTTAGCTTATGGAAACACAGTGTGGTTTATTTGGACAAACATTAGTGACTTGGAGAACAATTCGAATTCGTTAGCGTACCAGCAATTAGTAAACTCATTTCGATTTGGTGATAACACACCTGCTAAATTGAGTGATATATATGGGAGTGGTTTTCAACCCTTGAAATTGGGGAAATCGTCTCCAGAGACCTTTTCCGAGCAAGGCTCTTACAATTCTTGGCTTTTTTCTGGTGTAAAAAGCTTGTCGGGATTGCAATCGACTGTACTTAGTTCAAGCTGGAAATCGCCTGTTATTGGCTCATATAATGTTCAATGTGGATCTGCAAGACATACTGGAAAAGCTGAATACGCAGCAGATGTAGGTACCCCAATGAATACATCTGTTTATGCAGCATATAGCGGCAATGTGTTTTTTGCTGGTTGGAATAATGATGGGTATGGTAACTTAATAAAAACAAGTAGTGTTGATGGCAAGACGGCTTATTATGCGCACCTAAATACGATTAATACTTATAATGGAGCAAACATTACCACATATCAATTTATTGCAAAGTCAGGTAATTCTGGGCCTTCAAATATTCATTTACATTTTCATGTAAACTACACAAACCTTACAGGCATGAGCGGATTTAACCCAAATGGTAATTATCCAACTATGACAGATATTAGTTGCGGTACTATGGGGCGTTAAAATTTACAACGAATAAGCATCCATAAATCATTAAGGTGGTAGGCTTGCCTGCCACCTTTTATTTTGCAAAGAGGTGAAATTTATGAAACCTAGGATCTTTATTATGTTTGTTGTTGGCCTATCTATTATTGCGATTTTTGTTTCTTGTACAGATGAGGCAGCTTCAGAAAAAGATGTAACTTCCTCATTATTGGTTCCAACAGTAAATTCACAACAAGTACCTACTCGGATGCTAGAAAAGGAAACACCTGTTTTTTCAGAAATAGCACCAACTCCTTTGACAACTGTATTATCTAAAGCAACTGATGCTGTACAGCTTGCACCAACAGCTACTAGGTTATTTGTGTTAGATGATATGGCTATTTTATATACTACGATACAGATGGTTGAGCCTGATATTATGGTGACGCGAACGGTATCTCCCATAAAAGCCCCCCCTGAAATGACTCCAGAAAGTGTAGGCTTTTCGAATGAGCCGATAGATTATTGGACATTAAAGATATTATCTGATAGGTGGGATATTGAGCAACCGATATTTGATCGTTTTTATGGGGAAGCAAGACAGTCTGAAGATATTGCTCACTACTTCCTTAATTTTAGACCACAAATATCTCCAAACGGCCGTTACATACTTATGCCTGGTATTGGCGGGTATACAAATCCCAATGGCGATTTAGGCACAGGTTTATGGTTAGCTGACTTGCAGGGAGGCCGTATTCGTCAGCTTTTGCCCCAGGCCAAAATCGCTACCTGGAGCCCGCAAAGCGATCAAATAACCTATGTTGAAGGTGATACAGTGTACATCCTGTCGATTGATCAAGGGGCAAAGGCTATTCCATTGTTTACACATCCTAATTTGAACTGGCTGTATGCACGGTGGTCGCCGGACGGAGAGTGGATTGCTGTTGTCTCTAAATTAGATGGGTCAACTGTCGCTACTTTATGGCTTATTCCTGTGCATGGTAACGGTAAGGCTCCGCAAGAGTTAATAAATTTTGAACATTCATTAATTGAACATGTTGCTGATGAAATTACGTGGTCATATGATAGCCAACTACTACTAATTCGTGATGAAATTTTTGATTTAGAAGGTGAAAAATTATCAAATGAATTTCCAGGGCAAGTCAACTGGTTCCCTAACCAACTTTTATTGTTAATCAATGGGGATAATGGTTTGCAAATAGCAACTGTAGATGGAGAAGTATCAGCTACCTTGGGTAATGCATTTTCTTCTGCATGGGCATTCTCACATAATGGGCAACAACTTGCTTACTCGCAAGTAACAAATAATGAGCAAGTTGACGTTTTTATTTTTGACATGGAAACGCAAATAAATCAATTGATTGGCTCTGTGCCAGTAAATTATTTGAATTTGATACGCTGGGGTAATGGTGATCAATATTTAATTATGGATGATGGATTAGATGAGACTCCCATCTGGCGCATAGATAGTAAGCCTGGTAGCCTTCCAGAGGAAATTTCAAATAATGGTGTTTTAATTGAGGTAGTCGTATGGCCTTAATGTAGATGTTTAGCAGGCAACAAGGTGTTTTCCATATTCTCAATTTGTTGATTTTATAATCTGGGGTCGATGGGTTCGCTTTCCATGGCGAGGACGGCGAAGACACACTCATGGACACGGCGCAGCGGCTCTTGGCGCACAAAGCGTTCCAACGCTTCGAGGCCGAGGGCGAGTTCGCGCAGGGCGAGGAAGCGTTTGCGCGAGACGTTGCGTCTGCGCAGGCGGTTTAGGTTTTCGGGCAGTGTGTATTCAGGACCGTAGATGATGCGCAAATAGTCGCGACCGCGGCATTTGATGGCGGGTTGGATAATGCCCCGTTTGCCGCGCATAATGTAGTTGATCGGCTTGACGACCATCCCTTCGCCCCCGTTTTGGGTCAGTTCTAGCCACCAGTTGATTACGGCCGTTTCACTCTCTACATCCCCCAAATCCACAACTTTATAATTGGTGGCCATCAACGTTTGCCCTGGCTGGGTAGCAACAATTTTGGCGATTTGCTCCATTTGCCAAATGTGCGTTTTGTCGGTGTGGACGTTGCCCTCAGTGGCCAAAATATGGAAGGGCGCTAACTTGAGATCGGCGAGTGATGCCACAGGCCAGCAGTAGTGACGATAGGCGTCACGGTATTCAGCGACGAGTTGTGTTCGTTCTTGAAAACGGCCGTCTAGCCCGTTGAGATCAATGCCGCGAACGGCCGTTTGTTGCAGCAGATCATTGGCGATGGTTAACGACGCTTGCGCGGCAGAACCGACGGCAGCGTATTGGTCTTGAATCAAACTCTGTGCCTTTTCCGACCACGGCATCAATTCACAATCGAGGCAAACCCAATCCGTCTCGAACTCTGTCCAAAAGTCGGATGTAGTTAGCGCTTGTTGTAGCTCTTTGAGCAGTGCTTGTTCGATGGTGCTGTCGTTGAAGAAGCGGCGTCCCGTGCGCGTGTAGACAATGCCAATGCCGCCATCGAGGATGCCGAAGCGCTGTTGAACGGCCGTTTCATCCTTGGCGACAATAACGACAGCACGTGATCCCATATGTTTTTCTTCGCAAACAAGTTGGGTGACGCCACTGCGACGGAAATAGTCGAGCGCTTCTGCGGGATGTTCGAGCCATTCTGCTTCGTTGCTTGTCTCTATCGGGGACATCGTGGGCGGCAAGTAAATGAGCCATTTGGGATTGACGGCGTAACGACTCATTACTTCCAGCGCAGAAACATTATTTTCGGCAGGGACGATGATGTTGCGCAGCAGGTTCGTTTCGATGAGTCGTTTGCCGATGACGTCTTCGATGTCGAGCATGTCGTCATGCGCTTGTTGGGCGGTGAGGGTGGTGGGGCTGTGTAACGGCCGTATCGGTTCTGTGTATGTTTCCAGCGCAGGAACAGAAATGAGTTCTCGTTCGGGATAGCGCAGCGCAGTTAGTTTGCCACCAAAGGCGCAGCCTGTGTCGATGTTGATCGTATTGTTGAGCCATTCCGCTTCCGGCATCGGCGTATGCCCATAGACAACGGTTGCCTTCCCACGATAATCTTGCGCCCAATTGTAACGAATAGGCAAACCATATTCGTCTGTCTCCCCTGACGTGTCGCCGTACAAGGCAAATTCCCGCACACGCCCTGAGGCACGCCCTTGCAGTTCCTCTTTGAGTCCGGCATGAGCCACTACTAGTTTGCCGCCATCGAGGAGATAGTGGCTGATTAAGCATTGTATCCACTCCGCCATTGTTTTGCTGAATGTGGGGCGAATTTCTTCCGACAAGGCATCCAGTTCGGCGGCGGTTATTTCTAATCCGTAGCGTAACTTGACATTACGGCCGTCTAGTTTGCGCTTGAGTTTGACGTCATGGTTGCCAGGTACACAAAGCGCATGCCCCGCTTCGACCATGTGGTAGACCAACTGCAAGGCATCTAAATTGCGTGGACCACGATCGACGAGATCGCCTAAAAAGATGGCCGTACGGCCGTTTGGATGGCTGTAAAGGCGGTGGTAAGTGGCGGGGAAGGATGGCTCGGAAACGGCCGTATACTCATACCCCAGCTTTTCTAAAAGTTGTTCCAGCTCTGTGGTACAGCCGTGTACATCCCCAATGATGTCGAATGGACCAGTGAGCTCTTTGCGATTGTTCCACAAGGGCTGACGATTGAGCGTGACTTGCTCTACCTCCTCTTCCGAGGATAAGGTGATGATGCGACGGAATCCTTCCCGTTTTAGTCGTTTGAGCGAACGGCGCATGGTGCGCATTTGATTGCGCACGACATGTGGCCCAAATTGGCGGTCGGGGCGTTGTTCATTGCGTTCGTGGTAGACGCGTTCCGGTAGGTTGAGGACGATAGCCACAGGCAGGACGTGATGTTTACGCGCCAATTCAACCAATGGTTTGCGATCGACAGGTTTGACATTGGTGGCGTCGATGACGGTTAAACGGCCGTTTTGCAGCCGTTTCCCCGCGATATAATGCAAAATATCGAAGGCATCATTGGTTGCGGTCTGGTCATTTTCATCATCAGCGACCAAACCACGACAAAAGTCAGAAGAGACGACCTCTGTTGGTAAGAAATGTGTTTTGGCAAAGCTGCTTTTGCCCGACCCCGATGGTCCAATCAAGACCACCAAAGCCAGTTCAGGTATGTCATAGTTCATAGGTAAATATTGTCACTTCTCGAGATGAGGGCTGAGCTTGTCGAAGTCCAGTCAGGCCAGGCTTCGGCAGGCTCAGCCTTCGTTGGGAATTAATGCTCACTCCGTAATTGCAATAATAAATCGTTGAGCGCTGGTTTGGCCGTTGCCTGTTCGGGTAGAGTGCTGTTATCGCGACTTTCTTCCAGCTGCTTTGTCAGGCGCTGATACTCTTTTTCATGGAAAGTCCAATCTTGGTCTGACAAGGATTGTTTTTCTTTTCCCTCTACCTTTTGTGCAATGAGATCAGGAATATAGGGCAGTTTGAAATGATCATTCAAATGAACCAGATTGGCTTCGATAGTGCCCGTTTGCATCAGATAGATACCTGTCAGCAAAACACGATAAGTGTAGAGCAGTGGTTTTACGCGACGAGGGTTTTCCTTTTGCAACAATTTCCACTGTCCCCGTGAAAACCCCAAATAATGGTGAGCGTGATGGTAGGTGATGCAATCTTGTCCAATTTGTTTGAGGCGTTCATGCGCTGGCGTTGTGTGCAATATGAGCAGTGAGTAGAGTTGTTCTAAAACGTATCCATTTGGCTTGAGCATGAGCTTGATGAATTTGGCTGCATCGTGTGTGACGAGATCAAACTCGATGCCATCCTCAAACTTTTCAATCTCAATGGTTTCTTGTGGCTCGTAGAGTCCCATCACTTCTGCTGGTGGCAAAATGTGCACCCCTCGCAAATCATAGTCAGAATCGTGTGATGGGAAGCCGTATAAATGTGCTCCGCTAATTGTGACGAAGAGGAGAGGGTATGGCTGTCGATTGATTTCAGCTTGTAGTTTTTGTTCGATTGCTTTCATAATTGTTTGCTTGCTATTGGCCATTTCTGTGTTTCGTTGAATGGATTCCCGCCTGCGCGGGAATGACAATTTTGGGTTACATGTTGTCTACCATCTCTCGTCTGGCTTTGATCAGGAATTGATTGGCTGCTTCATAGTTAGGTTGTTCTGGCAGTTTGGTGCTTTTAAAGGCTTCTTCAAATTCTTTGTTCAGCGATAATCGCCATTGGTTGACCTCTTCCCAACTGCGTTCACCATGACGGATCGCCAACAGATCGTCACGATAGGTGTCTACTTTGACAGGGACAAAGCCTTCCTGCAAAACGGTGATACCTGAAATGAGCAGGCGAATGAGGTGCATGGCGTGTTTCCATTTAATACGGCCGTGTTTTTCCATATGTTTGTTCATTTTGCGAAACTGAGACATGACATAGCCGTTATACGTTTGGTAGATCAACTTCGACAGGAAAATTTCCCGTTGCTCGATTAATGCCTCACTGAGTGGGGTTGTCTTTTCGACCAGCGGTGTGTAAAGACATTCAAGAATGTTGGGATTTGCTTTTAAAGCCAGTGAGATAAACTTTTGTAACTCCCAATAACACTCTTCAGTTTCATGATTCTCGATTTGCTCTGGCAAACCATAGAGCGACCAATGCAAATCGGCTGGGGGTAGATAAATCCCGCGACGATCTGTGTCAGATACTTCATTGTCGAGCCCGTAGGCACGTGAGCCTGTAATGCATTGGAAAATAATATATTGATAATAATCGACGACGTTGGGTTGGGTTTGTAATCCTTTGCGCTGAAAATGTTTGCGGGTAGTGATTTCAGTGCGCGACAACACCGTTTCAAAGCTATCTAAAAAACGGATACGATAAGTGTCGTTGTCTAACACTTTGACAATGACACCTACGGCTCCTTTAGGATGAGCAACTTTGCCCACTTCGTTGAGAACAGGGTCGTTGATGACGATTTGTGTGCCGATTGGTAAGTTGTGTGGTAGATCGTTATTCATTTTTGATACCGTTGAATTTCAAATTGTCATGCTGACCGTAGGGAAGCATCCCAGTTACCTCGAAGGGATGCTTCGTTTCACTCAGAATGACAAGCAAACTTCGTTTGTTTTCATTGGTTATTAGCCCGTCGGGACCAACCTTTGGCATGCCTCTTGGCAAGCTCGAGGGCCACTCAGGCTTCGTTTCGCTTGAAAACTCCCATTTGTGATGGTGCGCCGACGGTTTCATCTTCTGGTCCTAAAGGGGCGAACTGGACAGCATAGCCAAACGTTTCGGCAACTTGCTTGCCCCATGATTCAAATTCGGCGCGGGTCCATTCAAAGCGATGATCACGATGGCGGAATTGGCCAGCAGGCAAGCTGGGCCACATGACGTTGTATTCTTGGTTGGGCGTGGTGATCACAATCGTTTCTGGTCGCGCAAACTCAAAGAGTACGCGCTCAAAGGCAGTCAATCGGTGTGGCTCTAAATGCTCAATCACTTCAACCACAGCCGCAGCATCAAACCCAGCAATGCGTGGGTCGCAGTACATCAGTGATCCTTGGCGCAATGCGAGTCGTTTTTGTTGGGCTTCCGACATGCGGTCGAAGTGCAGGCGTTCTTTGGCAATCTCAAGGGAGCGGTGGGAAACGTCGATGCCTAGAAGTTGAGTGAATTGTTTATCTTTGTGTAGGTGGCGCAGCAGTTTACCTTCGCCACAGCCCAAATCGACGACTGAGTTGGCACCGCTGTTTTTGATCGTTTCGTAAACGGCCGTTAACCGTTGTTGATGCAGCCCAATTTTTTCCTCAGCTTCTGTTTCTAATGCATCTTCAGCGACAATCAGAGCCTCAGGATCGGGGTTGTCTTCTTCAGCCAACCGAGCGAGGGCGGCACGCGTCAGATGGCGACGATGTCTGAGATAACGCCGTGCGATTTCTTCCCGTTCTGGGTGTTGATTGAGCCAACCTTCGCCCCGTTTCAACAATTTTTCAATTTCGTCTTCACCAATCCAATAATGTTTGTCATCATCCAAGACGGGCATGAAGACGTAGAGATGGGATAGTAGTTCGTGTAGACAAACTTTGTTTTCAAGGGTGACAGTGAAGTAACGGCTGCTTCCCCAATCTGGAAAGTGTGCATCAAGTGGATGTTGAACGGCCGTAACTGTATAGCCCAATGGCTCAAATAAACGATGCAGTAATGATTCGCCACCTCTTACCGATAAAACGGCAATCTGGATAGTGAAAGGAAGTGGTGTATCCACGAGTTCGGGTTTTGGCTGACAACGGCCGTTTAATGCGGTGCCAAACACCTGAGCAATTGCCGTACTCATGAAAGAGCTGGCCACATAAGGGCGATCATTGACGTAGGGTTGTAATGAAAATGAAGATCGACGCCCCTGTTTGCGTACTAATTTGATGGGATCGACGTCGAGCAGTAATACAGCCGTACATTGATCTTTATTTGCTTCCGGATAAAAAACATGTGCTTGCCCGAACGTTAAATTAAACGTTTGTGCTTTATCTGGATGTTTATGGAGCAGATATCCTAAATCTGTTGCTGGCTGATATGTTGTTGTAATCGAGAGTAACATGAGGGGAATTATACAGATTGGAGGAGAGGGAATCAATGGATGTATGATGCGTGATGCGTGACACGTGAAACGGGAGGTTGTTCACGAATTACGCATCACGCATCACGTTTCAAATTCCCTCTTGACACATACATACATTCATGTTAGTATGTAAATCATGAGACGAACTGCTGAAGATGCCGCCCAAACAAGGCAAGAAATTTTAGATGCTGCATTGATGGTGTTTAGCCAAAAAGGGTACCATGCAACCCGTTTAGTCGATATTGCGGATGCTGCCAATGTGACCCGAGGGGCGATTTATCATCATTTTGGCAACAAACCCAAATTGTATCAGGCATTGATCAATGAAGCCGCAAGTCTCGGTGGGCATGTCATTCAAGATGCGATTGCCAATGCAAATAGTTTTGTTGAGACGTGTGGGCTAATTTTGATTAACTCATTATCATTTTTGGAGCAGAATGAACAAATGCGACAAATTACCGAATTATCTTTATTCAAAACAGGTGTTGACCCTGAATTGATTGAGATGGAACAGGCACGCCAGGAGCAAGCTGTGCAAACGGTGATGGGCATTGCGCAATTTATGGAGCAGGGGATTGCTAGCGGAGAACTGCGTGCAGACCTTGATCCAACTGATGTTGCCAGATCATTTATCGCGTTTCAAAATGGGATCATTCATTTATGGTTGAGCAATCCCAAGGCCTTTTCTATTCAAGAAGATGCGCCTAAATTTGCCAACATTTTTTTACAAGGTGTCGTTAAATAAAAATTTTTTACCAATTATACATACAATCATGAATGTATATACAGGAGATTTATCATGTTGCACAAATTTTCAGTCCATAAGTCCGATTTTAGTTCAAACGTTGAGGAAGCTGAGATACGGCCGTTATCCTTGTGGCAATCCCTATTCGCATTTGCTATCCCCGCGTTGCTGATGGCGGCTAGCTTTCATTGGGCGATGCCCTTGTTGCAAAGTATGAACTTAACGATATTTGAAAGTATTGTCGTTGCCCATACGGTTCCTATGGCCTTGTTGCTAACTGCTTCCTTGGTTATGTTTCACAAAGTAGATGGGTTTCCATTGACGAAAGAATCATTCAGTCAACGTTTTCGCTTTCCTAGGTTAACGGTGAAGGCAGCGGTGTGGGGCATGGGGGTGTTTATTGTTGCCATGTTTGGGTATGGTCTTTTTAATGTTGCCAGCGTAGTCATGCTTGAGCAAGGCTGGTTATCGATTCCCAGCAGCGTGCCTGCATTTTTTGATCCACAAGTAACCATGAGTGCCTCTCTGTTTGCTGAAATGGTTGGTGGCCAAATTGTGGGAAATTGGAGCATCATTGTTCTTTACAGCATCATGCTTTTTTTCAATGTAGTTGGTGAAGAGTTGTGGTGGCGTGGTTACATTTTGCCCAGACAGGAAGTGAGATACGGCCGTTTTGCTTGGGTATGGCACGGTTTGTTGTGGACATCATTTCATCTTTTCAAATGGTGGGATTTGCTGGGCTTATTACCGGTATGCTTGGTTATTGCTTATGTTTCGCAGCGCACGCAAAATAATTGGCCAGCGCTGATCGCTCATTTTTTGTTTAATGGATTGGGGTTGTTGGTTATGATGATAGCGGTTGCTGGGATGTAACCAAATAAGATAATCCCCCTAAAAAGCGAAAAGACCGGGATAACCGGTCTTTTCTTCCCACTATTTCCCACTGAACCGCGCATTTCAGCACAAGTCCCTTTTAGTATATGAATTTCTCGCTTTGTGTACTACTGACAATATGCCCATATTTTTGTGAAATTTTATAACAAAGTGCACAAATCGCCTTAAATCTCGATGATTTTAGGTAACTATTTTACGAATTTCGTAATATGTGATTTTGCTATAACTAAAGTATTGAGGTTCTTAGGATGGAGGGGGGATTGCCAATTTGCCCTACCATTGGTGTTAATCCTCTGAATTCCTTTAGCCCCAATATTGATTAGTCGTTTATTCCAGAAATTTTTCCTTCCTCCTTAGATTCAGATAGAATCAATGGTCAAAGAGTTTGTCCTTATCTATCATCTTTCCCTACATTGCTGCCATAACTAATCTGTAAACGGAGGTTCCTTGTGACTGTATCCACGCCCCATAACCCAAAAGAAGAAATTACTTTAAGTCGTACGCTTGGATTGGTAGACATTACCATGATTGGCGTTGGTGCCATGATTGGTGCTGGTATATTTGTCTTGACTGGTATTGCTGCTGGTGAAGCAGGTCCGGCATTGGTGTTGGCTTTTTTGCTTAATGGGATTGTGACTTCATTTACAGCGATGTCTTATGCAGAATTGGGGTCTTGTTTCCCAGAAGCGGGTGGTGGCTATTTATGGGTAAAACAAGGATTAGGAGGAACCCAGGGATTTTTAGCGGGGTGGATGAGTTGGTTTGCTCATGCTGTCGCTTGTTCATTGTATGGTCTGGGATTCGGCCGTTTTGCGGTTGAAATTGTTGGCTTATTTAATCCTGCTATCCATGAAAGTGCCCATATGTGGACGTTAATTTTCATGGTGGCTATCGTTATTCTCTTTGCTTTTATCAATTTTCGTGGGGCGAGTGAGACGGGGCTGGTTGGTAATGTTGTCACTATTGCAAAGGTGATTATTCTTGGCGTGTTTATTTTGTTTGGGATTGCGGCCATGATCCGTCGTCCTGATTTAAATGTGTTTACGGAAAGCTTTTTACCCCATGGTATTTCTGGTGTCTTTGTGGCCATGGGGTTGACGTTTATTGCTTTTGAAGGGTATGAAATCATTGCCCAAAGTGGAGAAGAGGTAAAAAATCCTAAACATAATATTCCACGAGCGATTTTTATTTCATTAGCGATTGTCGTGGTTATTTATGTGTTAGTTGCCATTGTTGCGATTGGGGCTGTTATTGTTCCCGCTTCTGCAGGTGATATTCCCGTTTGGGAATATTTAGCACAGGCGAAAGAGGTTGCTATTGTGCGTGCTGCAGAGCAAATTATGGGCGGTTGGGGTGGCATTTTAATTTTGGTGAGCGGGTTGGCATCGACAATGTCCGCTTTGAATGCCACGATTTACTCTTCTTCTCGTGTCTCATTTGCGATGGGTCGGGATCATAACTTGCCAGAGGTATTTGGTCGAATTCATCATAAAATGAAGACACCCCATTACGCGGTGGCGATTTCTGCTGTTTTGATTATTGTCATGGCGTTATCATTGCCGATTGATGAGGTGGCTAAGGCGGCAGATGTGATGTTTTTGCTTATGTTTGCGCAAGTTAATATTACCTTGATGACATTGCGTCGCCGTCGGCCTGATTTGGATCGCGGGTTCATGGTACCATTTTTCCCGTGGCCGGCGATTATTGGCATTATTACCAATATGGCGTTGGCGCTGTTTTTGGCATACGAAACAGGGCGCGTTGGCCTTTTGACGGTTGTTTGGCTGGCTGGGGGCATGTTATTGTATTGGGGTTATTTTCGGAATAAAGAGGAATCGGTCAAGCCCCAGGAGATTGTGCATGAAGAGGCATTGGCTTCGGTGAACTATTCGGTGGTTGTCCCTGTTGCCAATGTAGAACAAGCTGCACAGTTGGGGATGCTGGGTAGTCGTATTGCCAAAGCGCATGATGGGGAAGTGTTGGCTTTGCATGTGGTCAAGGTGCCGCCTAGTTTGACGCTTTCAGACGGCCGTTTATTTTTAAAAGAAGGACGTCCCCCACTGGAAAAAGTGATCGAGCAAGCCAAGGAGATCCATGTTCCGGTGCATACAATGATTCGTTTGGGGCGTTCTGTCTCGGATGCAATTGTTAAAACGGTGGCCGAAAATTCAAGTGATATGGTTTTATTTGGTTGGCCGGGGACTTCTGATACCAATGAGCGGTTATTTGGCTCGGTGATTGATTATGTGATTTCTAATCCACCGACAGATATTGGTATTGTGCGCGTACGGCCGTTTGAGAAGTTAGAGCGTATTCTTGTACCTGTTGCTGGTGGCCCAAACGGCCGTTTAGCATTATCGATGGCCACGTCCTTGGCTCAATTTGCTCCCGAACGAACGAAGGTCGTTTTATTGCATGTTGCATTAACCGATGTCGATCCACAGGCAGCACAATCACGGGCGGAGGGTGCATTTAGACGAGCCCTCAACGATCATGATTACCCCTTTGTAGAAACAAAAGTTGTGACTGCTGATTCGCCATTGTCCGGTATTTTGCAAGAAGCCGAGATGTGTGACATGGTGATTATTGGGGCAACAAAAGAGCCAATGTTCCGCAATTTGTTGATGGGTAATGTGGCCCAGCAGGTTGTAGAACAAGCCACCAAACCCGTGATTGTCGTGAAACGGCAAAGCACAATCATGGCCTCTGTATTACGGGAAACGGTATTGCCTCCTGTACGGCAATCTTCAAAGCTGCCCGAAGGATAAATTATAACTTTGGAGTAACTATTTTGGAAACGTTTATTGGTTGAGCCAGTATTCTTGTTATTTAAGAATTAAAAAGGGTGATGTTTTTGGGTAAGGGCAGACCTGTGCGTCTGCCCTGATCTTGGGCTCACAAGTGGGTGCGTTCCTACAATTACCCGATTATTTTTTACATACTAACAAAATTGACTCGACCAATTTTAAATATTCTGCTTAAGCAAAGTCACGTGGTCTTAAACGGTAAGCCAATTTTTGCAGGGAAAGGATATCTACGGGTTTAATTAACGTCAGCGTAATATCTCCTTCAAGTTGGGCCGCCATGGCTGCATCTGCAGTAACAACCATAATTCGTGTGGGCTGAAAGCGCAGATCATCTTGCACTTTTTTCAAAAGTTTTTCTCCTGATATGTGCGGAAGGTGCATATCTAGGACAAGCAAATCGGGCACGTTTTCATTAAGCCATTTGTTCGCGATTAACCCATCTGGCATGATCAACGTTGTGTAATCAATATCTTCAAGTGTGCGGGAAAAAATATCAGCAAGTAGGTTGTCATCTTCAACGATTAATGCAATTGGTTTTTTCATCATGTTCTGCTCCGTTTTCAGGATAAGTCCATCCATCCTGTTCTTCCTTAATTTATGAGGTTCTTTGGGAATTTGGAGGCGGATTGGCAATCCGCCCCTGCAATGCCTGAATTCCTAGAGACTCTTTTATGATTGAATAATAGGCAGGGAAACGGTAAAGGTACTTCCTTGCCCAAGCTCACTGTTTAAGGAAATTGTTCCACCCATTAATTCGATCAGTTGTTTTGAAATCGATAGACCTAATCCTGTGCCCCCATGTTCTCTTGTGTTTGAGCCATCGACTTGAGCAAATGGTTCAAAAATTGTTACTTGTGCCACTTCAGGAATGCCTGGCCCAGTGTCGATAACTTGGAAGCCCCATGTGTTTTCATCACAGATGATCAACGATGTTTTGATAAATCCCGTCTCCGTAAATTTGATGGCATTGCCCAGTAGATTGGTCAAGATTTGCTGTAGACGGGTGACATCTCCAACTAATTCTTGGGGCAAGTTGGGATCAATGTCAATTTCAAATTGTAGACCTTTGTATTCAGCGAGGACACGCATTCTTAACTCAACATCTTTGACCATCTGAATTGGCTCAAAGGGTGTTGTTTGTAAGACGAGTTTCTGGTTTTCTAGTTTTGCTTGATCTAATAATTCGTTGACGAGCATGGTTAAGTAATTGGTGCTGCTAATGATGAGCTCAAGTGGTTCATTTTGTTTTTAATTGAGCTGCCCCTACGATCCCATTTGTATCAGTTGGGCATATCCTTTAATGGCGCCAAGTGGCGTGCGTAGCTCATGACTGACTTTGGCAACGAGTTCGCTTTTAAATTGGCTGGCTTCAAGCGCTGCATCTCTGGCTTCGGCTAAATCTTTACGCTTTTGCTGCCGGTCGAGATAGGCACTGAGCATACGTGCCACGGTTTGCATCAGTTGAATGTCGTCTTCGCGCCAGTTTCGTTTTACGGCCGTTTCATCAAGCGCAATCACCCCGATCCATTGATCCCGCTTGCTGATAGGCAGCAGGAGAATAGATTTGATATCGAGCATGATCAGCAACTGTTTTGTGGTACCATCTACTTCATCAATGTGCCCAACCAAATTTTCGCCACGACGCAAAATGCCTGCCCATTTCCCCAAATAGTTGTGCGGGAAAATAGAAAGTGATTCGGGAATGGGTTCGGCGTCGATGGCAAATGCTTGGTGCATGAGTTGCAAGCAATTTCCCAGATTATCGTCAACAACATTAAGTCCCATGAAAATACGACTGACTCCTGTTGCCGAAAGTAAATAATCTAAGGTTTCGGGGATGACATCGGGATTATCCAGCGCTGAAAGTAGTGAATCGGCACTTTGCGATAATGCTTGTTCATAGCGAAAGCGGATTTGTAAATTTTCTTCGGCGACTTTACGTTCTTTGATTTCTTCATAAAGCTGGGCGTTGGCTTCTTGCAAAGCAGATGTACGACGATGGACGCGCCCTTCTAGTTCTGTATTGATCACTTTCAGTTCAGTTTGTAAGGTGGCAAAGAGCTGAGATTGAGCCAAGAGTAACGTATAAATATCGAGCATACGATATTGTCCATTGGCATATTCGATCAAGATAGGTTCATAAACCAGATCACTTTCGCGGCTCAGAGCTTGGTTGACTGCTTGATGGATGGAGCAAGAAGAGTTAAGTGTCGTTGGCGGAGCGGCCTGTTTGATCATGATTTGAATCGGCCGTTTGTAAAATACGGCGACGCCGTATCTTGTCCCTAGCATTTCAAAAAATTTACGACGTGACAGCATTCCACGCATACCCGTTGTGTGGGTAACAATGACGCCAGGAAGGTTCGGTTCTGCACGCAGGGTTTTCTCAACATCATTGACCAAACTTTCTTCATCAACTTGATAGAGATGAGTCGGTAAGATGGAAATGGTTGAGTTCTCGGTGAGGGTGGGAAAACGTGCACTGATTTCGGTTGTCTGCATTTTGGTGTACGGCCGTTTTTGTTCCGTGTGTTCTGCTAAGCCGACAGTCGTGTTCATTTGTGTGCTCCATTTTGGATATTGGCAGTGGTCTTGCCTGCTCCAATATCGTCCACAGAAAATTATAGTAACTGGGACGAAAATCTGTGTTAACAGATTGTTATGGTTTGGATCAGGTTTTGAGAGGAGAGAGAAGATGTTATTAAATTGGACTTGGCTTGCAAAATCATCATAATTAATGTTGCCATTAGCGTAGCCCCCAAGTTTGCGAGATTGGTGGTGATTACTTCGTAGTTATGTCTTACTTAAGTGTTCCATAATGAATTAGCCACCCAATATCATACACTACCCTAAAAAGAACAAATACATATTTTTGGTGAACACTTTAGGCATGAATAATTGGCAAAAAAAAGAGATTCCATCATGTTGATTTGATGGAATCTCTAGCTTATGTAAATTAACGATTGAACCGCTTGAGAACGAAGTTGGTTGTTGGTCCTGCACTCTGTGCAATGGCAGGGTTGGTAAAAAGAAGCATCATTTCTTTAGCCATAGTGGGTATGATGTCGTAAATATCTTGAAGGAGCCC
>JBNKHS010000014.1:0-21847 GCA_050290485.1 Promineifilaceae bacterium (SeqCode)
GTACAGGAAGGACGAGATAGCCAGGACGGCCGTATTGTTGCAACAAAAGTCCGGCGAGGACAGGACCTAAAAAGAGTCCCATCTGCCCTGAGAAGAAAAATACGGCCGTTGCCTTACCTTGGTGCGTATGGCTTGTCTGGCTGGCAACCATTGTTCCTGTCGGATGGAACGACCCAGAGCCAACTCCGGCCAAAGTGAGGGCAATTAAAGCGATCCAATTGCCAGCAATAGCAGCCAAGCCAAAGAAAAATATCATCCAAGCCATGCCGCCGACCACAAACCAGCGTGCACCTTGCCGATCTGCTAACCAGCCAAACATGGGTTGGCTAAGCGATGCACCAACGTTATAAAGTAAAAGGGTGAGCCCAACTTGGGCATTGGTTAACCCCATCTCAATGGCTAAAATGGCAATAACAAGGTTGCGGCTGCTGTTGAGAATATCGACAAAAAAGTGGGTAATAGCGACCGCCAAATACGGCCGTTGTTTAATAAATGGAACCTGTGTAACCGTCATAAAAACTCCTAGTGTGAATAGGTATCCTGTTAGTTTAGCTCAATTTAGCAATTGGGGAACTGATCGGAAGATCAGAATGTTAAGATCATTCTAACACCGCAGTAACATCCTCGTAATAAGTTTTACCTACACTATGACCATCGAGAAAGTAAAAGAAAAATTTCATCCACTTGCTTCCTCAAAAAAATGGTCTAAGATGAACATATTACACTGAACGGAGAGAACACCATGTTTGATAAAGTATTTGGCCGTCGTGAAGAAGAAAGAAAAGTAAAAAGCGAAAATCGTTTGCCCCCAGGACAATCGTTAACTCAAAAATTCCCTGTGTTACATTATGGCCCTGTCCCGCAAACGGATCTGGCTACGTGGGATTTCAAAGTATTTGGTGAAGTTGAAGAAGAAGTGACCTGGAATTGGGAACAGTTCAACCAACTGCCGCGCAAAGAAGTGATGATGGATATTCACTGTGTCACCCGCTGGTCGAAATTTGACACGAAGTGGGAAGGGGTATCGGTAAAAACGTTGGTGGATGAGGGCTTTATCAAATTGACGCCTGATGCCAATTTTGTGGTGCAACATTGCGAATATGGATATACGACCAATACACCGGTTGATTTGATTATGCTCGATAATTTCTTGTTGGCGACTCATTATGATGGCAAGCCTCTTGATTTGGAACATGGTTGGCCGTTGCGCGGTGTGTTGGGTAGTTTTGCCGACCGCAGCGAAGAAAAGACAGCTTATTTGTGGAAAGGTGGCAAATGGCTGCGTGGTCTTGAGTTCCGTAAAGATGATGCACTCGGTTTTTGGGAAAAGGCGGGTTACAATAACGAAGCAGATCCGTGGCGTGAACAACGTTTTTCTAGAAATCGTTGGTAGCTAAACTCTTTTATCAATTATGAATTTTAAAACGGCCGTATCGCGCGATACGGCCGTTTTTTGTTTGCAGTCTAAAAAGGTTACGCTTTTTTGGCTGCCTTTGTCTTTTTGGGAGCAACCCCATTTTTACTGACATCTGCCAAGCGTGCTTCTTGACGTTCAACAGCTGCAGCGACAAACGCTTTGAACAACGGATGCGGACGGTTGGGGCGGCTTTTAAATTCTGGATGGAATTGACTGCCAAGCATAAAAGGATGATCTTGCAATTCGGCGATTTCTACTAAACGGCCGTTTGGCGATAATCCACTAAACACCATGCCGCGTTCTTCTAACAATTCCCGATAACTATTGTTAAACTCCCAGCGATGACGATGCCGTTCATCAACCGATTCAGAGCCATACGCTGCTGCCGCTTTCGTTCCTTGCTTTAAATCACACGGGTAAGCACCCAAACGCATCGTACCTCCCATATTGGCAATATCATGCTGATCCGCCATCAAACTAATAATAGGGTGTTCGGTTTGCTCATCAAATTCTGTACTGTTGACATCATCCGTGCCCAAAACAAAACGGCCGAATTCCAGACACATCACCTGCATACCTAAACATAAGCCCAGATAAGGCACTTTGTTTTCACGTGCCCATTTTGCAGCCATAATTTTGCCCTCAATACCACGTTCGCCAAAACCACCAGGCACAACAATCCCATCAAGCCCTTCAAACTGTTCCCAACTTTTACCCTTTTCCAAGTCACCCGATTGAATCCATTCTACGTCGATCTTGCGGTGGTTAGAGATGCCTGCATGGTACAGTGCCTCACGTACGCTCATATACGCGTCGTGGAGTTCAACATACTTACCCACAATGCCAAGACGAATGGTTTGCCTAGGACGACGGATATCATCAATCATCGCCTGCCATTCAAGCATATCTGGTTTCACGACAGCATTCAGATTTAATCGCTCAACAACGTAATCATCTAACCCTGTTTCATGTAATAGGAGAGGGATGTTATAGAGAATATCACTCGTTTTTGCGGGGATGACAGCACGTTCGTGCACATCACAGAAGAGGGCAATTTTACGAATATGTTCTTCTGGAATGTCATGATCGGCACGGGCAATGATCACGTCTGGATGAATCCCAATACCACGGAGTTCACGAACACTGTGTTGTGTTGGTTTTGTCTTCAGTTCACCACTAGCGCCGATATAAGGCAAGAAAGTGACATGCACATAAAGTGTGTTCTCTCGCCCAAGATCAGACCGCATTTGGCGCAATGATTCCATAAAGGGCAAACTTTCAATATCACCCACGGTTCCCCCAACTTCGACAAGAACCACATCGGCTTCGCTTAATTGGGAGACTTTATGCATGGCTCGTTTGATTTCGTCGGTAATGTGCGGAATGACTTGAATTGTGCCCCCAAGATAATCGCCACGGCGTTCACGGGCGATGACATCGGCGTAGACGCGTCCTGTGGTGACGTTGGCGGCTTGGTTCAAATTAATATCAATAAACCGTTCATAATGGCCAAGATCCAAATCTGTCTCTGCGCCATCTTCGGTGACAAACACTTCACCATGTTGGTAGGGAGACATGGTTCCTGGATCAACATTGATGTATGGATCCAGTTTTTGTACAGCGACAGATAACCCGCGCGCTTTTAATAAACGGCCAAGCGCTGCGGCCGTAACACCTTTGCCAACAGAGCTAACGACACCACCTGTAAAAAATATATACTTTGTCATAATTTGCCTCTTTTTTCTTCTACAATTTCAACTATTTCACTAACCCACAAAAAGCGAAACATTCACAGATTGCTTGGACATCTGTGAATGTGCATTGTAAGCAATAAAATTTACAAAATAAGTGGAATAATAATGTCCAGTAAACAAAAAAAAGAGGTGGGGCATGTCATCTTGGGCGACATGCCCCACCTCTTGGGAGTTGTGTTTACGGCGATTTTTTTATTCGCCCTGACCTTTTCTTTCGCATCATAAAAGTCGTGTTAAGTCGTCTGCTGCTCGATTCATATCGAGGAAGATAAGACCTAGTTTTGCTTGGGCACGGGCTAAAATGGTTAGAACAGCGTCATCACCAATAGCGCGTAATACGATCATGCCATCGCTACCTTTGACATGAATTTGTTCTAAGTCACCTCGTGCTAATTCCGAAGCAATCCGATCACCTAGTGATAACATAGCTGCAGACATCGCAGAGATACGATCTTCATCCACACCCGCGGGCAGTGATGAGGCCATAATCAGGCCATCTACACTCACTACGGCGGATGCTTCAATATCGGGAGTGCCTGCTTGTAAGTCTTTTAGGCGGTCGACCATCATTTCAGTACGCGATCTCATCCAACATCTCCTTAAGTGCGTTAGTTTGAGGGGTAAGCTTGCGTTTTCTACGCATTTTGCACATTTACTTCTATTTGCTGAAACTACAAACAACTCTTAAATTGTGTCCCTAAATATGGGAGATAACCTTATAAAGTTGTTTTAATTTTATGTTAGGAAAGGTCGTCAGGATAATACCATAAGGAATTTTGACTGTCAAACAAAATGGAGCCTTTAGGGTGATAGGAAATTAGTCCAGACGATCATTTTATGTCAATTTTTTTCCTTGTCTAGGTTTACTGATTTGCTGTTTTTAATTATACGCCAAGAATTTTGAATTTCACGAAGTTCTTCTTTCGATTCTGGAAATTGACCATACTTGATATTAACGTAAGCTTGGGTGATGATATGGGTTTGTTGTTGGTGTTCTGGCCAAACGATTTTGAGTGTGGCTAAATATTCGTAAGGGGTTTCTGTTTTGTTTCGTGAATAGCCTAATTCGTTTGCTGCGTGGAGCATGTTTTCGTAGATTTTTATGATGGAAACGGCCGTTTTCCAGTCGCGCCAATCTGATTTTGTCTTTCGTTTTTTATGTGTGAAGGAGGGAGATGCCAGGGTGGCCGTGAGTTCAGAGATTAACCTGCTCAGACGGCCGTATCCGTAAACGGTTTTATCTTTCCGATAATAAAGCGCAAGCAAGAGCAACACTACGATAAATATAAGGCTGAAGGCAACGAGAAATATGATGCGCCAGTTCAGATTTGTGAAAATCGTTTCTTGCACGGGTCGGGTGAGTTGTTCGATGAGCCATTCGTTGGGTGTGGCTTGGAAATCATGGGTTTTAGGCGGTGGGGCGGGATCGAACAGCAGTTCAATTCCTGCTTGAAGCAAGCGAAAGAGGGTGTGGAGGAATGCTTCGAAGCCTTCTAAGTAGGGTGAGACAAGATAGGCCATCGTGAGCAGCGTCGAGGCGACTGAGAGCTTGAATCCGACCCATACGGCGGCAAAGGTCGTTGTGATTGTTTTCCAGCGTCCAGAAACAAATACGGCCGTTCCTGTTGCCAATAATGCTAAGAGAAAACTACTGCCTGCAACCTTGATGAGCCAGCGCGGCGTCATCGAGCGCAAAATGGCGCCATATTCCCGCTCTGCTTCTTCAACACGTGTGAGGATCATGGCGATTGGGCTGGCGACAAAATAGAGTGCGATGAACGGTACGATGCGCCATTCGCTGCCCAATGCTGCCAACAAAACAACGATTGGTAAGTAGACTAAACTGTTTTGGCGCAAACGGAAGCCAAACGCGCGTGAAGTAACTACGTAATGACTGACCAAGCTAAGACCACGCCACCAGCAAAGTAGCATAATGAAAAATAGGGTGAATGGTTGCTGCCATGCGTTGTTGGCGGCGGCAAATTTGCTTAAGACAGCGCCGATCCAGCGTATATCCCAAAGATGTCGAGTTTCGTGTTCGAGATAATAAAGGGAGAGAAGGAAGAAAAATACGGCCGTAAATATCAAAACATACCGTTGTCGCTTACGCGGCATTCTCGCCCAAGTGAGTACCCGGGCTAAATAAAATGGGCATAGTGTATAAAAGGTAACCCCTAACGTTATTTGAGTGGTAGACAATCGGCCACGCGACGAAACCAATAAGAGCACAAGCGGGGCAATCAGCGCGATTTCCATCAATGCCCACATCATAAAGAGCGTCTCAAAACGTAAGCGCACCCATCTTCGCTGTTGGGCAAGGCTCTCTTGATAATTAAATTGGAGAGGCGCGCGTTGCATTTTCAATCGACCTCAACTTGATGTTGCTGCGGCGTTTGCTTCTAAATGTTCGCTAGATTGGCTGTTTTTTAAGCGTTTCCAGGCATTTTGAATTTCTGCTAACTCTTCTTTTGATTCTGGAAATTGCCCATACTTGATATTAACGTAGGCTTGGGTGATGATGCGCGTTTGTTGTTGATGTTCTGGCCAAACGATTTTGAGGGTGGCTAAATATTCGTAAGGTGTTTCTGCTTTGTCTCGTGAATAACCTAATTCATTTGCTGCGTGGAGCATGTTTTCGTAGATTTTTATGATGGATACGGCCGTTTTCCAATCGCGCCAATCTGTGTTCTTTTTCTTTTCTTTTTTGCGGTAACGAGATGGAATAATTCTGTTGCGGATGTCGCCCATAATGCTTTTAAATTGCCCTGCTTCGCGCACAGTTTTATCTGACTGAAAATAGCGACCAACGAGGATGGTAGCGACAACAATGATGATGATTAAGGCCACAAACAACACAATGCGCCAATTGACATTGGCGAAAAAACCTTGGTTGGCTGGCTGGGTCAATGTCTCGATGATCCATTCGTTTGCAGGGCTGCTAAAATCATTTTCTTGAGGAGGAGGTGCTGTTTCAAAAAGAATGGCAAATCCTCGCTGAAAGATACGGACCAAAAGCTTAAATAATTCATCAAACAGATTCAACAAAGGAGCGGTAAGATAGGCCAAGGTTAACAACGCAGTGGAGACAGAAAATTGCAATCCCGACCAAATGGGACCAAATGTGCTCGTTAACCGCTGCCAACTGCCGCTGACAAAGATGGCTGTTCCTGTGGCCAAAAAGATGATCAATAAACTGGCGCTAGAAACGGCCGTTAACCAGCGTGGCGACATCGAAGATAAAATAGATCCATGTTTCCGTTCATCTTGTTCCACACGAACAAGTGCCATTGTAATCAGCCCCGTCACAAAATAAAGAGTGATAAAAGAGAGAATAGACCATTCTTGACGAAAGGCAGCGATGACAATAATTGCGGGTAGTAAATATAAGCTAATTCTGGTAAAGCGCTGCCCGAAGCGGGAGGTGTCGATGTGAGAACTGACGAGGACAATGCCGCGCCACCAGGAGACAGTAATTAGGGCAAACACCCCCATGTCGCGCTGCCATGAATTGTCATTGGTGGTGGCTAAGTTGCGGAAAAATTGACCTATCCAACTCATATCAAAAAGAGAGGTGGGTTGATAGCCAAGATTGCGCACGGTAAAAATGACGACGAATACGGCCGTAACGATTAAAATTTGACGTTGGCGCAGGCGAGAAAAGCCATACCAATTTAATCCCCGCGCCAAATAAAAAGGCAGCATCATGCAACCTAAAATCCCAGCGGCAACTTGTGCTGGCGTATAAACTTCTGTCCAAGAAAAGAGTGCTAATGCAAATGGCGCAATGATCGCCATCTCCATCATTGCCCAAAACAGGAAGAGCAATTCAAAACGAAGATGTGCCCAGCCACGTTGCATGGCTGGGTTTTCCCAATAATCAAAACGATTCGGTGTGAGTTGCATTGTTTATTTATCTCTACTATTTAAGGTTGGCCGGACAATTGAAGATTTTGATGAGCCATCCGCTGGTTTGGTGCGTTCCAATGTTTTCCATGCGTCCCGAATCGCTTCAAGTTCCTCTTTCGATTCAGGAATTTCCCCATAACGCACGCGCACATAGGCTTGCGTAATTAATGCTGCTTCTGTTTGATAATCGGGCCAAACTTTTTGTAAGGTTTTTAAATATTCATACGGTGTTTCTGCGTCCATGCGCGGATACCCACTTCCGGCGGCGGCACGAGTCATTTTACGGTAAATACGGCGTATAGAAAGGGCGGTGCGCCAATCTTGTAAAAACCCCAAGCGGCGCAACAGACGTTTGGCAAAACCCTCATCTTCTATATCTTTATGAGCCTCATCATCAACCCAGTCGAACTGCCGTTCTTCCACTTTTGTGTTGCGATAAATACGCCCAATCATCAAGGCTACAAGTAAAATGACAGCGATAATGATGAGGACAATGATAATTTGCCAATTACGGGATATATCGACGCCCACTCCTGTTACTTCTTCTAAAATATTATTGAAGCTCTGGTTAACTGGAGCGACAAACTCTTCTTCCAAAGGAACTTCGGCACGATTAAATCGTTGTAACTTGCTCACGATTTTGGCAAAGATATTCAGAATACCTAAGGCCCAATTGAAAAAGACAGCCAGCCCATTGATGCCAATCTCTAAAAGGTAGAAAAAGGGAAGGAGTAAATAGACGATGGTGGCAAAGGCCACAGTGGCCAAGATGCGCAAGGCGTTAACGGCTGGTGCAAAGAAGCTGCTCACTTGTTCGGCCGTTTCGCCACTGATGATAGTTGTGAGTACCACACCGATACTAATGATCAACAGTGCTGTGATCAGGACGGATCCAAACCAGCGTGGGCTTAAGGTAACTGAGTGCCCCGATTTGTCCTGTTCTAACTCTTCGGCGCGAATAAGAGATACGGCCGTTAATCCTGCCAGAAAAAAAAGAAAGACAAAAGGGGAAATCGAATAGAGTAGACGAATATTCGCAAACCAGATTACGAGTGGGGCTAAGATCAACCCACCAACCCGTAAACGTAAACCCACGCGATCTACCGTGTACTCACGGAGCGACAATTGGATACCGCGTACCCACGACAAAATAATGATGAAAAGCAAAACCACATCTTGCACCCACAAGATGTTGCCACGGTCATTCATCGAGTCAAAGAATTCTTGCAACCAGCTAAAATCGACGATTGACGCAGGTGCATGAAACATTGAGCGTAAAAAGATGACAATTGTGACCAATAAAATAACGGCCGTAATCAATTGTTGCCGTTCAGGAGGTAGATTCAGGGCACTCATCAAACGCGTCAGGTTGAAGGCAAATAACATCAAAAAGAGGGTTAACAACAACACCGTACTTGGTGGCCAGTAGCGTGCCCAACCCATCACCGATAAGACAAACGGTGTCAGTAACGCAACATCCATTAATGCCCACATGATGTAAATCAACTCATGCTGCGCATATCCCCAAACTTTCATCCAAGTTTGGCTGCGTTCCGATCTCGTTTCGGGTTGAATCGTTAAACTCATTTTCAGTAAGTAGTAATCACTATTCAGTTGACAGTACGAGTTCGGTGCATACTGACAACTGATAACTGCAAACTATTTTAAGTGGTATCCTCAATCTCAAATTCAATCCCCACCGGCTCTGGTGAGGGAATATGTCCCAGTGCTGCTTCTGTGGCTGTGCTGTGTTTAATTTCTTTTTGGAAGGCGGGAACGGTAGATGGAATGTGATAGGTTAAGATGTTGCCTAGCCCTCTGGGTGGAGGATCGTCCGACAATGATATGAGGACGACACGCCGCCCTGCTTCTTTCAGGCGAATTAAAGCGATCATGATCTCTTCGGTAACAACGGCCGTTACCAACACAATGGTACTGGCCCACGGCAAACTAGGGCTTTCACGCAGGAGCATATTTTCTATTGATCCGGTGGCAAATTCGGTCACCGCAGCCAATGCTTCTAAACAGTTGGCTAACGCTTCTGGCGACCGGCTTGGCGCAACACGAATGGGTTGGTCGGAATTGGGTACGGAGCCGTTCGCATAGACACCAATGGCCCACCCTTGGTGATCCCCATAATTAGCAATTGAGCCAGCAACACTGACGCCACGTTCCAACAATTCAGGGTCAAACCCCATCCAATGTTTTTCAAAGGTAGCTACATTGAGGAAAACAGAAATCGTCATTCCTGTAGAGGGATCATAGACTTTTGTTTGTAAATTGCCACGAACGGCCGTTGCTTTCCAATGGACATCCCGGAACCGATCCCCTGGTTGATAATCCCGGATTCCTTGTGTTTTGATGGGATCTGTGAACAAACTACGGCGCACTTTCACATCGCCAAATGGCTCTTTCGCAGGCAGGCCAAGCTCTTCCAGAGGAAAGATTTGCGGAAAGATTATTAAAGTGTCGATGTATTTATGTTCCCGCTCAATGGTAAACAAGGTAAAAATGTCACCCGATTCATACGTGACTGGCCCCAATTTGTAATAGCCTCGTTTAGGGAAACGTAAGGTTACAGTGCGTTCCGTTTGTTCAAATCCAGCTAACGAAAAGGAGTTTTGCAACGTGTATTGCCCGGTTACTTCGCTGGCAACTTGGGAGATTGCATGTTCATTTTCAATGGCGATGGGGAGAATGTCGCGGAATTGCAGCCAGGTTAATGGCAGTCTTTTGTGATTGCCGACGGTTACTTTTAGCTCAATCGGTTCACCAGGGAAAACACGTGTACGATCAAAGCTGCGCTCATAAGTAACTCCAAGCAGGGAAAGATTTTTCCAAACCGTACTCACCCACACAATAAGCAGCAAAGCCAATCCAAGCGCGATCATGGCTGGATTGCGTCCTGCAAAAATGCCAATAATCAGGAATAGAACAGCTAGAGGCGTCCAGGCATCACTGAAGATGCTGTTTTCTCGTTCACGTAAAACTAGGCCACGTGCTTGGGCAAAGTCGGCCATATCGAAGCCGCGCCCAGTAACAGCCGTGTGCATCATACGTTGACGCGCTTTTTTTTGCGCCTCTTGTTGATTTTCGCGTACAACGAGATGGACTTCGTATAAATTCTGCGTCATCTTATGCTTCTACAGGAACGGGAATGGTATCGACCACATCACGAATGATGTCCTCTGGTTTGCGTCCACGAAGACGGGTTTGTGGATTGACCATCAGACGATGGGTGAGGACGAAGGGTGCCATTGTTTTCACATCATCGGGAATCACAAAATCACGTCCACGAATGGCCGCAAGGGATTGGCAGGTACGATATAGTGCCATGGTTGCGCGAGGGCTTGCTCCCAGTTCAATATCTTCATGGTCACGTGTGGCCCGGCAAACGTTGACGATATAGTTGCGTACAGATTCTTCCACCCGAATTTGTTTGACTTCCTCTTGCAAGGCGATGATTTCTTCGGGGTCAACGACTTTTTCTAAGGTATCTAAGGGATCGGTGCGTTCAAAGCGAAGCAAGATGTTGTTTTCATCTTCGGCAGATGGATAACCGATGGCCACTTTCATGAGAAAGCGGTCGAGTTGCGCTTCGGGAAGGGGGAATGTTCCTTCCAGCTCAACTGGGTTTTGGGTAGCTAACACGAGAAACGGCCGTGGCAAGGTGTGAGTTTCAATATCGACGGTGACTTGCCGTTCTTGCATCGCTTCTAATAAGGAAGATTGGGTGCGCGGCGTTGCCCGATTAATTTCATCGGCCAACAAGATTTGGGAGAAGATTGGTCCAGCTCGGAATTCAAATTCTTGATCTTTTTGATTGTAGTAATAAATGCCAGTGACGTCAGAAGGCAAAAGATCGGGTGTGAATTGGACACGACGAAAGGTACAGCCTAAAGAGGCTGCAATTGTTTTGGCAAGGGTTGTTTTTCCTGTTCCTGGGACGTCCTCTAAGAGTAAATGACCACCAGTGAGCATGGCAATTAAGGCCAAATCGATAATATCGTCTTTACCAACGATGACTTTTTGAATATTTTCGCGGAGTTTTGTCGCGGTTTCTGCAATCATTTGCTTTGTTTGTCTTCCTCTTCAATTTTGGGTTTGTTATCTGTAATACGTATTCAGCTCTTATTTCTATTAAAAATGAATAAACAGGGTTTGGCAACGCCAAACCCCTACGATACATGATGTAGGGACGTGCCGTCGGCACGTCCGAGATGATTCTATTTACGACTCATTGATAAGAAATCAAGGATATCAATTTTGGTTAAGATGCCTTGTACTTGATCGTCGGTGGCGATGATGACGGCATTGTGCTGGCTAAAGATGGCCATCAAGGTTTCAAGAGATGTGCTGGGTCGCACGGTAGGCACATTGGTATCAACGATGCTGGCGATCGATTCATCAGGATCGTGGCTAGCGTGATTGGTGACGAGCATGTGGTTGAGCAAATCAATTTCGGTGACGACGCCTATTAAACGGCCGTTTTCATCTAATACCGGCAATTGCGAGACACTATACTGCTTCATCTTGCTGACCACATCCGCCATCTTATCTGTTGGCTTCGCGGTGATAATCTCGTCATCGGGCTTGGCTTGTTGCACATCAATGGCCCGGAAATCAACCCAGGATTGTTCCAGATAGCCGTTTTCGCGCATCCACTCATCATCAAAAATTTTGCTCAAATACCGTGAACCAGAATCGGGCAAAATGACGACCATAACATCATCCTCACCCAGATTATGTTCCCGAGCATATTTAACTGCCCCAGAAACGGCCGCACCACAAGACCCACCACCAAAAATGCCTTCCTCACGCACCAATCTGCGCGTCATCAAAAAACATTCCTTATCATTGACTTGTACAACGTGGTCAATAACGTCTAAATCGGTTGTACTGGGTAAGAAATCTTCGCCAATCCCTTCCACTTTATACCCTTCTGCTTTGGTATAACGGCCGCTTTTATGCAGCTCATACAATATAGAACCAATGGGATCGACACCAATGACTTTAACGTGTGGATTTTGTTCTTTAAGATATTTGCCCGTGCCCGAAATTGTTCCCCCAGTGCCCATACCCGTCACAAAATGGGTGATCTTTCCCTTTGTTTGTTTCCAAATTTCGGGGCCTGTCGAATCATAATGGGCTTGTGGGTTTTCTGGATTGTGGTACTGATTAGCGAGAATAGCGTTAGGCGTTTCTTCTACAAGACGATCCGCCACTTTGTAATAGCTGCGCGGATCATCTGGTTCAACTGCAGTTGGGGTGACGACCACACGTGCGCCAAAGGCTCGTAGGAGCAAAATCTTTTCTTGCGACATTTTGTCAGGCATGACAAAAATAGTGCGGTATCCTTTGATCGCAGCAGCAATGGCTAGCCCGACACCTGTGTTCCCTGATGTGGATTCAACGATAGTTCCACCTGGCTTTAAACGACCACTGCGCTCTGCTTCAGCAATAATGGCTGGTCCGATCCTATCTTTAACTGATCCCCCCGGATTAAAAAACTCTACCTTCACCAAAATGGTGCAAGGTAGATCACTGGCGATTGAATTGAGCTTAACTAAGGGTGTGTCGCCAATGGTTTGTAAGATGTTGTCATACATCTCCATAATGTTTTCATCTTCTAATAATACATTTTCTTGACTCATACTTGTTCACCTGTGGGAAGTTCATTTTGTGCCATCTAAAACGGTTCGGAGATTTTAGATGGCATAATATTTTTGTGTATATAGGCCAAGTATATCACGATCATCTTTGATAATGCTTGAGTTTCTAAGGAGAACCGCTTTATAATAAGTATCTCTAGCGACCCCAAAACTGTTTGCCAAATCGTTGTCTATTGATGAACATCTTTTTGGAAAACATGTAATTATTGAAGATGGCATGAATTGTCTAATTTTCAATAAAGCGAGTTGGTTCGATGAAAGTCAGTACAATTTTGGCAACCAAAGCTGCGCACGTCGTAACCATTCAACCAGAAGCCCCCGTGTCCCTTGCTGTTGAGCTATTCAATGAACATGATATAGGTGCATTAATTGTCGTCAATAGTGATGATGCTGTTGTGGGTATTTTGTCTGAACGGGATGTTGTTCGCCGCCTTAACCAATATGAATCGATTTTAGATGTATCTGTTCAAGCGTTAATGACGCCTCGGGTCATTGTGGGGCGTCCCAATGATGACTTGATCTCCATTGTGCATACGATGACGGAGAAGCGTTTTCGTCATCTGCCCATTGTCGATAACGGCCGTTTAATTGGTATGATTTCAATTGGTGATGTTGTCAAAGCACAACGAGATCAATATCGTGGTGAAATCACGACACTCGAAACACAAATTATGGCCTAAGATTTAAGGTTTGTTTGTGATTGGGTAATTGCTAATTACTCAGTTATCGACAAGCTATCATTTTATCGTTCATTCCAAGTTAGGAGGAGAAAATGCCCCAAGATATTGGCAGCGCATACCCCTTGCGCGTTGCTATCATCGGTGCTGGCCCGGCTGGTTTTTACACCGCCGAACGACTTTATAAAGAGAAAACCCTCAACGTTGCGATCGATATGTTCGATCGCTTACCAACGCCATTTGGATTGGTGCGGGCGGGGGTCGCCCCCGATCACCAAAAAATAAAATCAGTAACCAAAATCTTTGACCGTGTAGCTCAGAACCCAACATTTCGCTTTTTTGGTAATGTAGAATTAGGGCGCGACATTTTGGTAGAAGATCTGCGCAACCATTACCATCAAATTGTTTATACAGTCGGGGCACAATCGGATCGTAATTTGCCTATTCCGGGTATTGACTTGGAAGGCAGCCATGCAGCCACAGAATTTGTTGCTTGGTATAACGGCCATCCTGATTATCGAAATTATGAATTTGATCTCAACCAAGAAAATGTGGCTATTATCGGGATGGGCAATGTGGCAATTGATGTTGCCCGTATTTTAAGCCGAACTTACAACGGATTGAGCACAACAGATATTGCCGATCATGCGTTAGAAGCGTTAAAAGTAAGCAAGGTCAAGCGTGTTTACATTTTAGGGCGTCGTGGTCCAGCTCAGGCTGCGTTTACACCCGTAGAAGCAAAAGAGTTGCTGGAAATGACTGTGACTCAAACGATGGTGCGAGAAGAGGAAGCGGAACTTGATCCATTGAGTGAGGCAAGTTTGGCAAATGCAGATCGGGGCACGATGCGTAATGTGGAAATTATTCGTCAAATTGCACACCATCCTGATGAACATATGCCTAAACAGTTGTTTATTCGTTTTTTGGTGTCTCCCGTGGAATTGATTGGTGATGAAAACGGCCGTGTTTGTGCCATGAAGTTGGTCAAAAACGAATTGTATGAAACAGAAACAGGTACGCTACGCCCCAAACCAACAGAGGAATATGAAGAAATTCCTGTTGGCCTTGTTTTCCGCTCCATTGGGTATCGTGGTGTGCCAATTGAGGGTGTGCCCTTTAACGATCGTTGGGGCGTCATTGCCAACAATGGTGGTCGTGTGATTGACTATGAAACAGAAGCGGTTGTTTTGGGTGAGTACACAGCCGGATGGATTAAACGTGGTCCTTCAGGTGTCATTGGCACCAACAAACCAGATGCTGCAGAAACGGTTAAGTTGATGTTGGAAGATATTGCCGCTGGAAAACTGTTGTCACCAAGCCAACCTTCCCCAGAGGCAGCACTTGCCCTTGTTGAACAGAAGCAACCCAAATTTGTCACCTACGCAGATTGGCAGAAGATTGATGAAGTTGAATGCGCCAAAGGGGAAGAGCAAGGACGTCCGCGTGTCAAATTCACCACAGTTGAAGAAATGTTAGCGGTTGTGGGCAAATAAAGTGTCCGGTATTTCGGTGTTTAGGTGTCAGGTGATATGATTACTTATAAACCTGACACTTAAACAAACGATACCGAGATTTTATGAGCGAAGATAAAGTAATTATTTATTCTGATGGGGGTTCAGATCCGAATCCAGGAATTGGGGGCTGGGCGGCTATTTTGCGCTTTGGTGAGCACGAAAAGGTGCTCACCGGAAATGATCCAGATACAACGAACAATCGCATGGAGTTACAAGCAGCGATTGGGGCTTTGTCTGCTTTAAAACGGCCGTGTTCCATTACGTTCTACACCGATTCCGAATATTTACGCAAAGGCATCACCGAATGGATTGAAGGGTGGGCGGCTAACAATTGGCAAAAGAAAGGGCAGCCGATTCGCAATGCGGATTTGTGGCGCACCTTGTGGCCATTGGTCAAAAAACATGAGATTGATTGGCATTGGGTCAAAGGGCATGCAGGCAATGAGTTCAACGAACGATGTGATAAATTGGCTCGGCAGGCGCGGCTAGAAATCACACCTGATGATCAAATTGATCCTAATATGCCTAAATTGTATTTACGTTCCTCCTGTAAAGGAAATCCTGGCCCTGGCGGGTGGGGCGTTGTTTTGGAAGAGGGAGACGACACGGAGCAGTTGAGTGGAACGGCCGTATCGACCACCAACAACCGTATGGAAATTACCGCTGCCATCGAAGGTCTTTTGTTACTCGCCCCAGGTAGTTCTGTCCAAGTTTTTACTACGTCCGATTATTTGTATCAGGGGATAACCCAATGGATTAAAAAATGGCGCAAAAAGAATTGGATGAAAAAAGCTGATCAACCTGTTGCTAATGCAGATTTGTGGAAGGCATTAGATCAACTTGATGACCAATATGCCATCCATTGGATCAATGCCAAAGGGCAAGATTTACGGGGCTTGCAAGAAGCTGGGAAATTGGCGGTAGATGCCGTAAAGCTGGAAATAGGGAACTAACAAATGTATTGCGTAAAGACGTATAGACGTGACGAATCCGTATAGGGCTAGCTATTTACGTTTTGTTACGTCTATACATGTTTTACGTTGATGCGTTATTCTGCTTCCCGCAAATATTTGCATGAGGCGTGCAAGAAGCCAAAATTGCCGACAGTTGGCATTAATTCCTTCACCTCAATAATTTCAAAGACATGTCCGTCGAATGTTACTTCTTCCCCTTCAACAGGACGCTCATCGACGTTAATGATTGCCCCGGGATGTTCACTGCCTTCTACCACAACAAAGCTTACTTTGTAGAATACATCTTCACTCATAACTTGCTCCATTACCCACCTATAACTCAGCTAAATTACGATGACGTAATTTAAAGGCGATATCAATGGCTAAATTGCGCATCACCACGAAGCCAATGTGATTGTTTTCTTCACAGACTTTATAAAAATCTTCACTCTCGATCATATAGAGAGTGGCTCCTTTGCTGGTCGCGCGTACAGATGCGGAGCGATATCCTTGATCGATAAGTGCCATTTCGCCGATAACCTGCCCCTTCCCTAAAACAACGAGACTGCGTGCATTGGCGACTCCTTGAATGAATACTTCTCCTGAGCCTTCGGCGACAATGTACATTTCTTTGCCTGTGGTATTTTGCTCAATAATAAGCTCGCCTGGCTGATACGGCCGTTCCTGACAAACAGACGCCAATGCTTCAAGCTCATCTTGACTGAGGTTTGCAAAGAGTTGAACACGTTTGAGTAATGCTGGTACAGACATTTTGCCCTCCAAATTAAGGCATCACACTGCATAATTAATAAAGGCTATCAGCTAATTAGGGTTTTGCAAACTGGTTGCTGACAGCTAATAGCTGAAAGTTGACGGCTAATTGCTAATTGCTTGCAAAAATCTTTTGACTTTTGACAAGACATTGTTAAACTAACGCGCATTCATGCCGAAGTGGCGAAACTGGCAGACGCGCTACGTTCAGGGCGTAGTGGGCTTTACGTCCGTGTGGGTTCGAATCCCACCTTCGGCACCTTAACAATGGCTCAACTATTCAATTAGTTGGGCTTTTTTTTTAATGAATGTAATCAACCTCATTGTGGCAGAAGTTGCAGAACTCGTCAACCGTAGGACTTTGCCAAAGTGTGTTTAGGAATAAGTCCCCGGCACTTAAAATTTCTAGTCAAGAAGTAAAGTATGAAATTAAGCGCCGGGGACTTTGGTAAAAGTTTGTGTCAACCAAAATTGGGTTTGAGAAATTTCGCACGAATAGTATAATTGGCGACTTAGAAGCGGTTGAATGATTCAACCCGATTAAATTGCGACAAAAGAACGTTGTTTTAAGGAATTAGTTATGATTTTAGTAATTGCACCTCTCATTGTAATTTTCACCATCTTGTTTGGTGGATTGATTGCATGGGTAACTGCTGGTGTTGATACGGCCGTTAAGAAAAACTACGAAGAAATCGAAACCAAAGATAAAGGGTACAACCAACGGATGACCTTCGGTTATCGGGTTAAAGTTGAGGCAACCCCTGAAGAGCAAATTAAAGAAGCGCGTAAACAAGCAGCCATACAAGCGGCAAATACACCTCGTGGTGCTAATATGCGTATTGGGTCTGGCTCATTAGCGACTGCTGGTAAAAAGGAAGCTTTGGAAAGAGATCCTTGGTCAGCAGCTAAGATTGCACAACATCATGGCTGGGATGGCGCACAAACCGGCGCAGTTGTTGTTGCTGCTGCTCCTGGTGCGGTTGCTGCTGCCCCTGGTGCTGCTGCTCCAACAGGTAAAATCGAACTCGTTCCTGGCAAAGATTACGAATATATCGAAATTACCGACAGTATGTCGCCTGATGAAAAGCGCAAAGCACGGATTGCAAACTCTAAAGCGAAATCAGCAGCGATGAAGGCCGCAAAAGCGGCTCAACAAGCAGGTGGGGTTGTTCCCACTGCAGCGCCTGTGGCTGCCGCTCCTGCGGCGCAACCCGTTGCTGCTGCCCCTGCAGCTGTAGACATTGAAGCCCCTGTCCTCATTGAATTAACGGACGATATGTCACCTGATGAGACACGGAAGGCACGAATTGCCAACTCAAAAGCAAAGTCAGCATTTAATAAAGCATTAAAAGCAGCTGGCATTGATCCCAAAACTGTTGAAATTGTTGATGGCAAAGTGGTTATGCCTGCTGGCGCGACACCTGTCGCTGCAGCTCCTGCTGCCGCAGCAGCACCAGTTGAAGCTGCGCCTGCGGCTGCCGCGCCTGCACCTGTTGCCACTGATATTCCCAAGCCTGAGCTCATAGAAATTACTGATGATATGGATCCCGATGAGATACGGAAGGCACGCATTGCTAATTCAAAAGCGAAGTCAGCGTATAATAAAGCGTTGAAAGCAGCAGGGATTGATCCTAAATCTGTCGCGTAACGACAATTTTATTTAGCTGAAATTTTGAACGGCCGTTTCTATTTTGGAAACGGCCGTTTTTTATTACCTGCTGGAAAATGATTTATGAATTTCCTACTGCATCTTCAAATTCAGCGATAGATGGTCCTTCTAAAAATTGATATTTACAGAACCAGATAGCTTGTTCCAGATTTATATCTTCCAATTTGTTTACCGTTTCGATTGGTAAATCAATTTGGCTTACGAGTAAAAGTCTCTTGTCCCAGTTCTCTTGAGGTTTAATCTTTATTCGAAGAATACTTCTGACGTGAGGTTCAACAGTTTTTCCCATAGCCGTTTTGTGGATGAATGTTGGGAATAGGAAATGAGCTGATTCTTCATCTAATTTATTTTCAAACCATTTTAGAGGCAGGTTTTGATTATATCCCAGTTGTCGAGATAGAGTTTCTATCTAGTTCAAGAAGTTGTGTTGAAGAGATGCTCTTTATACTTCGTAGAATATCGGTGCCATATCTATGATCAGAGATCATTTGTTTTCCTTATGTATGAATTTGATAGTTGGAAGCCACAAGGGTCATTTGGCTAGTTTGATTTCAAAATAGTTTTTGTAAATTACATAGTATGTGCAGTTTGATTGTGGTCTTGTTTGCCGAAACCATTATTGGTTCGCCAAACTGTTGGTGATGGTATCAATATTGACACGCATCATTTTTAAGTAGTTATCAGTATCGCTTCCTGCTGCGCCGATTGCTCCAGAATAGAGTTTCTCGATTTGGACTTGATCACAATTATTTAATTCGCTGGCTACCGTTTGTGCTAAAGAGTCATTCACTGTCGTTTCTGTGAAGATGGTGCATACATCATGCAGTTGCATTTCTTCGATAAGCTCGGCCAGATTTATTGCCGAGGGTTCGGCCATTGTGCTTATGCCGGGAATGACTGTCCCAAGAACTGTGAACCCATATTCGTGGCCAAAGTAGGCAAAGGCATCGTGGTTGGTCACTAAAAAGCGTTTTTCTGCTGGAATTTGTCCTAATTCGGCCATTGCATACTCGGCTAACTGTTCGAGTTCTGCTAGATAAGCGGTGGCATTGCGTTCATAAGTTTCTGCATTGGCTGGATCTAACTGCGTGAGTATTTGTTGACCATTTTTTACCCATTGCGTCACGTTATCAATGCTCATCCAAACGTGTGGATCAGCCGTGTGGGACGTTTGGTTGTCTCTCTCGGTCTCTTCGTCGGTATGCTCTTCATGATTGTGGCGTGCATCATCACCAAAAGCCAACGGGATAATGTTTGCAGAAATAGGCACAATGGGAACATCTTCGCTGATGTCCTCTAAATCATGGATGAGTGATTCTTCTAAATTCCATCCATTGACAATGATGATGTCTGCTTGGGAAACGGCCGTTAAATCTTGGGCACTTGGTTCAAAACTATGCGGATCTTGCCCCGGTTGGATGAGCGTGGTGAGTTCGATAGCGTCGCCACCTACTTGAGCAACGACGTCACCTATGATGCTTGTTGTGGCCACAACTTTTAAAATCTCACCATCGTTGAGTTCAATGGATGCCAATGGAGGGAGTTGCAAGGGTGCTAAATCTGTGTTGTTTCCTTCCTCATCTAAATGTTCATTAGTGTGAGTTCCATCATTTGTGGGGGATACTTCATTTGGAGTACAGCTTGTATAGCCAAACGTGATACTAAATATGATGAATAAAATTAGTGATAAACGGTTCATTTTCTTACCTTTGTTGATATTTTGTATCAATTATAGCGACGTAAAAATCTGAGGCAACTCTTTTAAATAAACCACGTTTTTAATAAAAAATGGTGTCTGACTCAATGAGAATAATTAAACATGTGATCAAACTGGCAACTAAAAATTGTAAAAGCCCCACCCAAAGTGCTTTGCGACGATTATAAACAAATACGAAATAGCGGTTATTGGGTAATGGAAATGCACCTGTGAACATGGCAAACAGGCTTATCCAAAACACCAATACGACAATTACGATGTCAATTCTGCCATATACAGTAAAAAACAACACAATGATTAGACCATAAGAAACGATAGGAAACCCAAACAACACTACCCTTCCGTGAGGCAACTTCATGGAGCAATAATCGATTGCTTTTTGGGTTTTATCACCCTTGTAGAAAAGCCAAGGAAAATAAAGGGCAATGGCATAAGAAAATAAGAAAAGTGGGAAAGTCTTTATGTTCAAGGTTGTTTGATTTTGTGAAACGATAAGGTGGTGATTTTTCAACCTTCTTACTTCACAATTTTAGACTGGATCGTGGGGCGCTTTCCACGTTGGTGATTTGTGAACGTGGACGATTTGCCAGCCATTGTCGCCCTTGATCAGGACGCGGCTTTCGTTGTGGGTGCGGTGTTTGATGCCGGCTTCGGTGGCGATGGAGAGCATGAAGGTATAACTGACAACGGCCGTATTTCCATATAGTTGCAGTCGTGGCTCCCACAAATCATAACGAAAATCCCCGTCTGTTCCCGCCCAACTGTGGTCAATCATAAAAAAATGAAAGTCAAGCCCATCTTGGCGGTGCGGGGTGATGAACCATTCATACAAGGATAAATCTTCGGCGGTTGTCGCTTCGTAAGTAGCCACATCTTTGGTAAAAATACTCTGGATGTGCTCGTGCAAAAAGTTCCAAATCTCTTTTTCTTCGTTTTTCATTGGCTTACCTACTCTTTTATTTCGTTGGATAATAGACCGCAGATTGCAACCTGCGGTTGCTCGCAGATAAATCTGATTTACCTGATTTTCATAAGACACAAGATCAGGTAAACCTGGGCAATCAGCGTTATCTGTGTTCTATTTTTACCTTTGAACTCAGAATACCTAAATTTTAGAATATGAACAACTAGTTTTGGTCTAAATATTGCAGCGCGAGTTGGACGCGTTCGTCGACAGCTTTGGCTTCGCGGGGGAGGTTTTGCAGCGCAGATTGCGCTTCGACGATGGAGAAACCGAGTCCCGTGAGGATATCAATGACATCAGCATCGACGTCGCTGACCAGCGGAACGGCCGTACTGATTTGGGTCAGATCGAGTTTGTCGCGCAGCTGGAACATGATGCGTTCGGCAGTTTTCTTGCCAATACCGGGGACACGCTGCAGAACGGCCGTTTCTTCACGCATAATTGAACTCTTCAACAATTCAGGGCTAAGTGTAGAAAGGATTGCCAAAGCGACCTTAGGACCAACACCATTGACGCCAAGCAACACCTCGAACAGGCTCAAATCTTCTGCTGTTTCAAAGCCATAAAGAGAAAGTTCTTGTTCGCGCACAATGAGGTGGGTGAGCAGCATAATTGTGCGCCCAATGCCACCCACATCCTCCAGCACAGTTTTGGGCACCGATACACGGACGCCGACACCACCGACCAAAATGACTAAACTACTTTCTTCGATTCTTTGTATTGTTCCAGAAATTGAAGCGATCATAAGCTTTTGAGATTGGAGATTAGAGATTTGTAACCTGCGGTTACGAGATTAATCATATAAACTTTCAAAACGTTGGTAATGATAATGG
>JBNKHS010000015.1:0-21799 GCA_050290485.1 Promineifilaceae bacterium (SeqCode)
GTGTGGAATCTCTTCTGGGGGAATCCCTATCCCTGTGTCGGCCACAGTTAGCCAAATTTCAGACTCTTCTGGTCGCCACTCTGTACGCAAACGGACAGAACCTGATTTGGTGTAATTGATGGCATTGGCCAGTAAATTGGCAATCACTTGGGCAATTTGATTGCGTTCACCATACATTTTTGGTAAATCGGCCGCAAAATCCCGTACAAATTGCAAGTTGGCTGCTTCTGCGCTTGGTTTATGAGCAGCAGCCACAGGGCGCACAACATCATTGAGATCGAAGGGATGAAATGTAACTTTGTCTCTACCCAGCTCAATTCGGGATAAGTTTAACGTATCTTCGATCAAATTCATCAATCGTTCTGTTTGGTATTTCAATACGGAAAGATATCGTTCTTGCTTAGCTGGATCGCCTTGGGCAATAAGGTCTAAATAGAGGCTAATATTGGTAATTGGTGTTCGCAGTTCATGAGAAACGTCGGCAACAAATTTAGATTTAAGTCGATCGAGATCTTTTAATCGTTCGTTCGCTTCGGCCAATTCGGATGTTCGTTCAATGACATGTTGTTCTAAGGTGTCGACGATTAAGGTACGTTGAATGGCGCTCCCTGCAATTTCAGAAACGGCCGTTAATAAGCGAATCTCATCCTCTGGAAATGGTCGTTGTTCAATCAATCCAATATTAAGTACACCGACAACTGAATCTTTCGTACGCAATGGCAAATGAATAGAACTCTTCAACTGAGCCACAATAGAAGACTCATCCATATAAAAATCAACAATAGAATCTGTTGTTAAATCCTGAGCAATATAAACCTCCGCACTGTGCATCACATGTTCAATGATAGTCAGCTTCGTTTTATTCTCTTTTATTTGAAATTCAACGTCTTCGGGATAATAACCAACTGCTACCCACGCCCCTGTTGCTTGATCAATTAAATAAATTGAACTGACAATGCCCCCTGTAATTTGCAGCACTTTTTGCAAAACCAAAGCGAACATTTCCTGTAAACCGTTTGCTATGCGCAAAGAAGTTGATAAATTAAACAACGCCTCTAATTCGGCCGTTCGTTGGTTCATCTCGACAAACAATTTTGCATTTTCAATGGCAATACTTGCTTGGTTTGCCAAGGTGGTGATTAAAGTAAGATCGGTGCGGTTAAACGCATTGTCATCGCTGGCATGTAAAAACATCATCCCCAACAAACGGCCTCCAATCACTAGCGGAGCATAAACTGTAGATTTTATAGCTTCATTACCTTGCACAAAATCATGCCAACTCGTTGGTGCGAAAAGATCATACTCTACTTCAAAATCAACCGTTTGGGCTTGTCTTGCATCTGTTAAACGGGTTTGGGTGGCTTTCGTTAACGGAATCGGAGGAAAATGTGTGCACGGTATTTCTCTCTGGTCAAGAATGGCGTATACACAATTTAATTCTTCTTTTTGGTCGTTGTAATGACCAACAACAAAGGATGAAACTTGGAAAATCTTGCCAACAATTTCATCGTACATCACACGATGGATATCCAAAATATCTAAGGTCGCTGCTAGTTTTTTCCCTACCTCATTCAACGCAATTAATTCTTGATTCCGTTGCTCGATCTCTGTGGCACGTTTTCGTGTTTCGGCAAAAAGAAGCACCTTTCCTAAAGTTGTTGCCAATTGATCAGAAACAATGGTTAATATGGTAATATCTTCCTCATTAAAGGCGTCCAACTGATCGCTGTTCATATCGAGAACGCCAACCAGCTTATTACCACTACGTAGAGGAAAGGCAATTTCAGAGCGAATCGTTATGCGTTTTGAAGGCAAAAAGTTGGGATGTTTGCTTGTATCTGGGGCATGTACTATTTGATTGGTTTGTGCAGCCAATCCAATAAGCCCTTCGCCAAATTTTTGTTGGTAATTCCCTGTAGGGATATGATGGGCATTTTCACCTGAAATTGCCTGCAAATGAACAACAGCTTGTTCAGGATCAGCAAGAAAAATTGAAGCGCCAAGATAATTTAATTTTTGGGTCAGATAAAAAACGGCCGTTTGGCACAATGGTTCAATCTCAACCTCTGCCGTAATCTTACGGCTAAATTCATGCAAGATTGTCCAATAATGCGTCCATCGTTTAATCTCATCAAATAAACGGCTCCGTTCCAATGTTTGCGCAATCGTATGGGCAATCTGTGTTAATAATGGAACATGACGTAATTTATACCCATTATTGTATGACCACCCAATATTTAAACTGCCCACAACCTTATTCCCCAACTTTAAGGGCACATTAACCCGAGAACGCACCCCAAGCGCATACAACATCTGCGTAATAGGATATCCTTCCACTTCCTCTGATAAATCTGGCGTAAAATGTACTTCTCCCTGAAGAATCGTAACCCCTGCCCTAGATTCATCCACCTTGACAACTTGTCGTGACGTTCGCTCGGCAACAAGTGGCTCATCGAGAGCCATAAGAATACCTGTCTCTTTATCGTCATTAAAGAGAAAGAGGCTCATGAATTGGCAATCTGTGAGTTCTTGTAATGAGTGCGATAGCTTTGGGAAGTTTTCAGTTATATTGGGCGCAGCATTTAATGCTTGCGAAATGGCATTGACAATATGCGATTCTTGCACAGCGAGTTGGGTGGTTTGTAAAAGTTGAATGTTTTGTAGAGAAACGGCCGTTTGTGACCCCAACGCTTCCACCAAGCGCACATCCTCTTCAGAAAATCCATTGACTTCTAGTTTGTCCAATGAATAGCACCCAATAACCTCATCTCCGACAACCAAGGGCACACCAAGCCAACTACGAATCTTCGCAACTTCGGGTAATATCTCCCAATCCGGTGATGCATGGGTATCTTGAATCAAATATGGTTTTTTGGTTTCGTAAAGTCGTTTAAATGTTGGTGTGCGCCAAATATCAAAGGTGTATGCAAAAACAGCATCTAAATCTCTTCCTTCATAGCCACGAATCGCTTTGATCTCTAATTGATCTTGTTCATTAGCCAGCATCACATTCGCAGAATCAAAGTTAACAAATTGACTGGCAAACTCGAGTAACTTATTGAGAAGTGCATCTATATCTAATGTTGCGTTTAAAGTTAATGCTGCCATCCGCAACGTTTCTGCCTGTCTACGTCTTTGCCGCTCAAGGGCAAATAAACGCATCCGTTGAATACCCACACTTAACTGATTGGACAAAGTCATCATCAACCGTTCATCTGCATCGGAAAATGCATCCAACTCTTGGCTTTCTGCGTTAATGACCCCAATTACTTCTTCATTATGATACAAGGGTACACATATTTCAGAACGTGTAAGCCTTGAACCCAATACGTAATATTCATCTTTGGTCACATCAGGCGAATTATACGGCCGTCCTGTACGGGCCACATACCCTACAACTCCCTCTGAAACTGGAATTATGAGATGTTGTATTTCTTCATCATTTAAGAAATAGGACGAATGCGTTGTCAACACTTCTTTATGCTCGTCCAGTAACAGCACACCAAAATTATCTGAATACAATGTTTGTCCAATTATTTGGGTACCGCGTTTAATAAGGTCATCTTCATCACGCGCTTCCGAGTTAGCCAAAGCTAACGCATGTAGTGCACCCAATTCATCCAGCTGGCGTTTGGTTGAAGAAAATTGCTCGGCTTTACTCATTGCCAAAGCAACTTGCCCGGCAAAAATAGTTAACTGTTCTAAATGTTCTTGCTGATAAAAACGGGTTGTATCTTTGTCCAAACAAATGAACGCTTTCACCTCATCAGCAATTAAGACGGGGGCACACATCCATGCACATGTTGACGGAATTAATCTGACCCATTTAGGATTTTCCTGCACATTGGGGATAAGCATCGGTTGTTTCGTCTGCAATACATCGCGCAGCACGCTTTCTTGTCTTAAATCAAAGCGGTGAGTTAACATGTAGAGGTAATCTTCATACCCTAACATGCGTACGGGAGCGGTATAAGCACCCTCAACAAGCATAATGTTAACTCTGTCATAAGGCACAACACGCCCCACCTGAGCCAAAATACGATCAAGCACTTCATCAAGATCTAAAGTTTCATTTAAACTGGAATTTATATCGCGTAGAGCTTCGGCAAATACACGCTGCTGTCGCTCTTTTTGCAAGAGAGCGGCTTGTTGTACATTTTTTTGAATCATCCAAGGCAACATATTGTCGGAGATATAATCATACAAACATATTTCTACCTGTTCTGCAGTAGGTATATTTTGTAAATCTTCAACATGACAGATGATAAGTACAGGTAAATCTACAGGCAGTGTAGCTATATCCACTCCACCTAGTTGCACTATCTGCCAATCAATTAAAACAATATCTATTTCAGCCAATACATCATTCGCAAAAGTTGGAACTTGTTGCAGGGTGAAGTGTCCCCACAACGGTGTTTCCTCTTGTAATGATTCAGCCACCCGAGTTACCACAAAATCATCTTGTGTGATCAGTAACACGATGGTAGATTGGGAAACGGCCGTAATATGTTTCATAACATTACAAATAAAATTGTTTCTACTCTTTTAATGACAACGTAGCTTTCTCGGTCTTGGGAATCTCCACATACTCACTGCATCACTCACAATTTCTACCAGCATTTAGCCAAAATAATCATTGTGAAATCCATGAACTAAGCATCAATATAATACCTCATCCCATAACAGAGTCCATGTACAACTAAGCAACAAAAAAAGAACAAAACCTTTCTTATAAAGAAAATGCCCCACATTTATGAAAATGTGGGGCATCAAAACCTCTTTCTTTGTGATCTTACACAATCAACTTAATAAGCACGACCAAAAATAGCCACTTTATCAGCAGGCTTGCCCGTGAAAAAACAAACACCTTCACCCTCTGGTTGCTCTAAGGGGAAACAACGAATCGTTGCTTTTGTCTCTTCTTTGACGCGTGTTTCATCATCATTGTCACCAGCCCACCAAACACGTGCAAAACCTGTCTTAATGGCCCCCTTAAAATCGTCATAAGTGGCCACATCATGTGTATTTTCATCACGGAACTTGGTTGCACGATCCAACAAGCTTTGTTGCACTTCAACTAGTAAATCAGTCACTGTTTGTGCCAATCCATCTTGAGAAACAAACTGCTTCCCATCTCGTCCGGGCACATCACGACGTGCCAAAGCAACTGAATTCTTCTGCACATCACGTGGGCCAATCTCAATCCGTGTCGGCACACCACGCAGCTCCCAATCATTAAACTTAAATCCCGGAGAAAGATTTTCACGATCATCAACCTTAACACGCACACCAGCCGCTACCAATTCTTGGTTAATGCGCTCTACGGCTTCCATCACAACGGCTTTTTCTTCATCCTTGCGGAAAATCGGGACAATGACGGTTTGAATAGGTGCAAGACGTGGTGGTAGGATTAAACCGTTATCATCTCCATGGGTCATAATGATGGCTCCAATAAAACGAGTGCTCAATCCCCAAGATGTTGTCCAACAATGTTGCAATTGATTGTTTTGATCAAGGTACTCAATGTCGAATGCTTTGGCGAAATTTTGACCCAAATTATGCGACGTGCCCGATTGTAACGCTTTTCCATCCCCCATCATCGCTTCAATCGTATAGGTTTGTACTGCACCTGCAAAACGTTCCATCTCTGATTTGATACCACGAATGACAGGAACGGCCGCTTCATTAACGGCAAAATCTGTGTACACATCCAGCATTTGCCGTGTGCGTTCTTCAGCCTCTTCCGCCGTCGCATGCGCCGTATGCCCTTCTTGCCAATAAAATTCCAGGGTCCGTAAGAATAACTTTGTGCGCAGCTCCCAGCGGACAACACTGTTCCATAAATTGATCAAAAGTGGTAAATCTCGATAGCTTTGAATCCAATCTGCATACGCATTACCAATGACCGTTTCTGAAGTTGGACGTACAACAACTGGCTCTGCAAGTTCTTGCCCCCCACCGTGGGTGACAACCGCCAATTCAGGCGCAAAACCTTCCACATGTTGCGCCTCTTTTTGTAAAAAACTCATTGGTATAAACATAGGGAAACCTGCATTTTGTACACCTGTCGCTTTAAAGCGTGTATCCAATGCATGTTGAATATTTTCCCAAAGTGCCCATCCATAAGGTTTAACAATCATCGTCCCGCGTACAGGACCGTAATCTGCCAAATCTGCGCGTTGCACAACGGTGTTATACCAATCGTTAAAATCTTCATTTTGTGGTGTTAATTTTTTATCTGCCATTTTTAGCCTTTAGCATTCAGCAGTTAGCCCTCAGTGAAGCATGCAAGTATGCTATTTACTGAAGGTTAATTGCTTGTATGATTATCTGCTTCATGATTTTGAGAGGCGAAGTATAACAGTCCCTAAAATGTGCGTCAAAGCAGGAACAAACCAAGATTTTAGGAATACAAAGCGCTGTCCGTAAAAATTGAGTAAATGTTATAGTAAATGGTCACAAAACAATACTTTTTAGTCCTAGTACCTATTGCATTGCGTGTTTCTATCCTTTACCATGAATCATTGTTCTCTCTGGTAAATCTCCATTTTACAAGAGGTACACTTCAGTAAGATTGTTTTTACAGATGGGTAAAAACTGGAACATTCTTTTTTAAGTAAAGGAAGGAACATATGGCTTTTAGTTATACAAATTCGAAAGACAGAACCTATTATTTGCACAAGAAGGACACGGAGCTGAAAAACGGCCGTATCCAAACCATCTACTTCTTCGCCAAAGAAGTTAAAGCAGAAGGTTCATTGGACGCAGTTCCCGATGGGTATAAAGTTTCAGAAAGTAAAAATGGATTACCCGTATTAAAAAAGGCATCATAAATTACATCACAAAATAACCTTTTATTGATAACGAAAACCCCGACACAGTTTGTTTATGTCGGGGTTTTATTTTGGATGTTGAAATGTGCCATCGCCTAGTGCCCATTCACAGAATAAATGCTGCGCTTGCGAATTGGTGAATGGGCTTAAAGTAGCCGTTCAGTTCAATAATCACTAATTTAATTCCAAACGACTACTTAGCAATTTAAGGCTCAAATCTGAGTGCCAGTTAAGTGAAATGGTTTTCAATTAAAGCAATTCAGAAATACGGCCGTAAATCGTTTGCAAACCAGCCCCATGCGTGTTATTATTCGTTTTCTAGCCCACTAGGTGGGCTATCTTTATGCCCTAAAGAGTTAATAAGAAAAGAAATAAACCGGCTACCGGATAAAGTTTGGAGAGTATTCTCATGTCTGATTTATTGTTAAAGACGTTTGATCATGAAAAAAGTGAAGCAATCCCTGAATTAGCAGTGGGTGATGATGTAACCGTTCATGTGCGCATCAACGTAGGCGAACGTAACGAACGTACCCAAATTGTACGTGGTACAATCATTCGCATACGCAATAGTGGTAACAATGCCAACTTTACCGTGCGCCGTATCGCATCCAACGGCGTTGGTGTTGAACGTACTTTCTTACTTCATTCACCACGCATCGAAAAAGTAGATGTGCATCGTCACGCATTTGTGCGTCGTTCAAAACTGTATTTCTTGCGCGAACGCCGTGGGAAATCAGCACGCTTGCGCGAACGTCGCGTTTACTAAATGATGATTGCCCATCATTTTGGGCAAATAGTCGTCTAATTGCAAAAATTTGGATAATCTTGGGTGAAAGCTATATGCTTTCACCTTTTTTATTATTGGAGAATTGCAATGACGACAGTAAATAAACCGCTCATTGGTTGTACAACTTACCGCAAAGTTGTCGACCAAGATCCCCCATTAGAAATTTTAGGGCTGATGCCTTCTTATATTGAAGCCGTTGTGGCCGCTGGTGGCATTCCAGTTATGATTCCACTTGGCTTAAGTGCAGAGAACATTACGGCCCTTGTGGAACGTGTCGACGGTATCTTGTTACCCGGCGGTGGCGATATTGACCCCATTGAGTATGCACCCGGTAGTAATGGCCATGAAAAAATTTATGGATTGGATAAGGATCGTGATCGTGTGGAGTTACTGGTGGCCCAAACGGCCGTATCTACTAAAAAGCCACTCCTCGCCGTTTGCCGTGGCCATCAAGTTCTAAATGTGGCCCTTGGGGGAACGTTGTGGGAAGACATCGAAACCGAAATGCCCAATGCCATGCCCCATGACAACTACCGCAAACAGCCAAGAAATCATCTTGCTCATACTGTAGCCATAACCCCAAACTCTTGCCTAGCAGAATTGATTGGTGGGACAGAAACGGCCGTAAACAGTTTGCATCATCAAGGCATTCGTGATTTAGCGCCTGATTTAGTCGCCACCGCCACCACCGCCGATGGCCTCATCGAAGCAGTAGAAATTCCAGAACATCCTTTTGTGCTCGGCGTACAGTGGCATCCTGAAAATCTGATCCATGATGCCCCACATATGCTCGCTTTGTTCAAAGGGCTTATTTCCGCTTCATCAAATAAGTTATAATTCAACAGACGGAAGGGCAGACCGATGTGTCTGCCCCACTCTCATCAACAAACAATATTATTGTGACAAACTCAAACCCCATTGGCATTTTCGACTCAGGCGTAGGTGGCCTTTCTGTTCTACGCGAAATTAAAACATTACTTCCGGCAGAAAACCTTATTTACATCGCCGACCAGGCACACGTCCCTTATGGGCCGCGCTCAATTACAGAAATTCGGCAATTTTCGCAAGCAATTATTGAATTTTTATGTCAACAAGACGCAAAAATGATTGTTGTCGCCTGCAATACAGCTACCGCTGCCGCCCTCACCTATTTGCGAGAAACATTTCCACACATTAGCTTTGTGGGCATGGAACCAGCAGTTAAACCTGCCGCCCAGCAAACAAAAACAGGCAATGTTGGCGTCTTGGCCACAGCAGCCACAATCAAAAGTGAGCGCTATGCTGATTTGATGCATCGTTTTGCTCAAAATGTAACGGTTTTTGAAGATCCTTGCATCGGTTTGGTCAGAGCTATCGAAGCGGGTGAGATAGACACCCCAAGCACAACTGAGTTACTACAATCGATCCTTACGCCCATGCAAACTCACGATGTCGATACCTTTGTTTTAGGGTGTACTCATTATCCTTTTGTTTTACCCATAATTAAACAGATTGTGGGAACGGCCGTATCGATCATTGATCCGGCCCCAGCTGTTGCTCTCCAAACCAAACGCATCCTCGAAAAAGAGGGTTTACTTAACATAACCAAACTCCCGTCATCTATTCGCTTCATCACCACAGGGGAGCAACACCAGCTAGAACAATTTGTGCAGCACGTTTTACACTATAAAGATGAAGTGGAAACGGCCGTTTGGCATAATGACCAACACTTACATTCCAATCGATAACCACCCCTGACCATTTACATAGTACCCATCAAACAAACCATTGCATATAATGTGAAGGTGAGAAGACGAAATCCAGCCCGATGGCGGGCATTTGAAGGCAGATTAGGGCGTGAACATACGATTTGGATGGCTACTGTACGCAAAGACGGCCGTCCACACCTTGTACCTGTCTGGTTTGTTTGGCTCGAAGAGCGAATGTACATTTGCACCACACCTGGCACGCAAAAATTCGCCAATATGGTGCATAATCAAATGGTCTCCCTCTCCCTGCCCGACACCGAAAACACGCTTATCATTGAAGGCGAGGCTCATGTCGCTGACAGAGACACAATAGACATTCTTGGCGAATACTTTTACGATAAATACGAATGGGATTTTCGCTATGATGAAAGCGCAAAATGGCGGCTTATTGAAATTACCCCCCACAAAATCATGTCCTGGGGCGATGGTTTCGATGGACAGGAAGGGATTCGAATATTATAGAGATTGGAGAATTATTACACACAGCACACACTAGTAAAATTCTAACACGAATCAAACCTTTACGTCATAGACTAACGATTGCATTTTTAGAAGAATCAACCGACAGCTTACAGCTGATAGTATTGAAACGCTAACAATAAGGACAAACTTATGCGATTTGATAGATTTACAGAAAGAGCCCAAAATGCAGCAGCAAGTGCATATGAACTGGTGCAGCAATATGGGCACACCCAAGTTGACACCGAACATCTATTTTTAGCATTGCTCAAACAAGATGACGGTGCCATTCCTCAAATATTAGAAAGTTTAAAAGTTGATACGGCCGCAATGCAAAAGCGGCTCGATGAAGAGTTACGTAACAGTCCCAAAGTCTCTGTTTACGGTGGTGGTGTTGGTCAGATCTTCTACACGCCGCGCATTCGCACCGTACTCGAATTGGCACAAGGTGAAGCCAATCGGCTAAAAGATGAGTTCATCTCCACTGAACATATCTTCCTTGCTATTCTAAGTGAACGAAACACACCGTCAGCACGCATCGTCCAAGAATTTAGTATCACCCGTGATCGTGTTCTTGCAGCGATCACTGAATTGCGTGGTGGGGCGCGGGTTACAGATCGCCAAGCCGAAAGCCGCTATCGCACGCTCGACAAATATAGTCGAGACCTCACCCAACTTGCTCGCGAAGGCAAGCTCGACCCCGTTATTGGTCGTGACGATGAAATTCTGCGAGTCGTGCAAGTGCTCAGCCGTCGTACCAAAAACAACCCGGTTCTCATTGGTGAAGCAGGGGTTGGTAAGACAGCCATCGTTGAAGGACTTGCCCAAAAAATTAATGACAGTGATGTGCCCGAAAATCTACTTAATAAAAAGGTTGTGTCGCTCGATTTAGGAGCCATGATTGCTGGCAGCCGTTTCCGTGGTGAATTTGAAGAACGCCTTAAAGCATCAATGGAAGAAATTCAACGAGCGCAAGGCGAAATTATACTTTTCATTGATGAGCTACATACCGTTGTTGGCGCAGGTTCAGCCCAAGGAGCGATGGATGCCAGCAATATGCTTAAACCCGCATTAGCCCGTGGCGAATTGCAATGTGTTGGCGCCACCACTCTTGATGAATATCGTCAATACATTGAAAAAGATAGCGCGTTAGAACGCCGTTTTGCGCCTGTCTTTGTCGATGAACCTTCAGTTGAAGATACCATTCTGATGCTCTTTGGTCTACGAGGTCAATATGAGACGCACCATAACGTTACTTATTCTGATGGCGCCCTTGAGGCAGCCGCTAAACTATCGCAACGTTATGTGATGGATCGGCGTTTGCCCGACAAGGCAATCGACCTTATTGATGAAGCAGCAGCCAAATTGCGCGTTGCCCTTTACACATTACCTTCAGACTTGAAGGAAATGAAGAAACAACTCGACGAGCTAACCAGTGATGAAGAAGAGGCACATACCGTTCGTGATTATGAACGCGCTGCGGTTGTTCGTGCCGAACGGCTGCGTCTTGAAGGTGAATTTGCTGAACTCCGTGAAACATGGAAGGCAGAACATGAGCTAGATGAGATCGTCACGGAAAACGATATTGCTGAAGTTGTGGCCTCTTGGACAGGTATTCCCGTTAGCCAAATGATGGAAACAGAAGCTGAAAAACTGTTGCAAATGGAAGATCGTTTGCATGAACGCATTGTTGGCCAAGGAAAAGCGATTGTGGCGCTCTCAGACGCTATTCGTCGCAGTCGGTCTGGTTTAGCGGATCATCGTCGTCCAATTGGTTCGTTTATCTTTTTAGGTAGCTCTGGTGTCGGTAAAACGGAATTGGCCAAAGCGTTGGCAGAATTTTTGTTTGACGATGAAGATGCGCTTATTCGTGTCGATATGAGCGAGTTCCGTGAACAACATACGGTGAGCCGTCTTTTTGGTGCTCCTCCAGGATATGTAGGGTATGAACAAGGGGGTCAATTAACGGAACAGGTACGGAGACGGCCGTATTCCGTTGTGCTCTTCGACGAAATTGAAAAAGCACATCCCGATGTATGGAATGCGTTGTTGCAACTGCTCGATGACGGCCGTTTAACTGACGGTCAAGGGCGAGTTGTCAACTTCCGAAACACTGTCATTGTGATGACCAGCAACGTTGGCACATCTTATGTCAAGAGTTCTGGCGCACTCGGTTTCTCAGGTATGCGTGACATCGATGAAAAAGCAGAACACCGTCGTATCGAAGATGAATTAAAGAAAACATTCCGCCCAGAATTCATCAACCGTGTTGATGAGATCATCATCTTTGAACAACTTGCAGAAGAAGATGTCGTTGAAATCGTCAAGTTGCAAATGAAAGATGTACAAACACGTTTAGCTGAACATGGTGGATTAACCATTGTCCTTACCGAAGAAGCACAAAAATGGCTCGCCTTGCAAGGGTTCGATCAAGATTTTGGGGCACGCCCACTCCGTCGAGCTTTGCAACGGTTTGTAGAAAGCCCGCTTTCCGTTAAATTACTGAAAGGTGAGTTCAAAACGGGAGATATCGTAAATATAGCCGTTGAGGATGAAGAGCTCATCTTTACCAAATTGGAAAGTGTTCCATCTGAACTGCAACCAGAAAACAGCAGTGTCGAAGAATCCCTCGACACTTAAACAAATTTGTGGCAGTTTCTTGTAGAAAGAATTGCCACAAAAATTGTCATTAAACGGCCGTTCTCTTTTGAGAACGGCTTTTTTTTACCAAAATCTTACAAATAACTTGCTATTTCTGACAATTTACTGCCAAAATTGTCGTTTTATTGTCTTTATATTGACAAATTAAATTTTTACTCTACAATGCTAGCAGATGGAAACAGGGGTATGAGCCAAGGAAGTTAGGGTTAATGACCCAAATCGTGCAACCTATTGCACAAAGGAGTATGTCATGGTCGTTCAATTTGAAACCTTAATCATCATCGCGCTTGTATTCTTCATCATCGGTATGACAATTGGAGTCACATTGGCACGTCCTAGAATTACCCGGTGATTATTAGCAAGTAAAATTCTGAGGGCTTGTTTACATGGTTGATTGACTTGAAAATAAGTCTTTAGTTTTCAGGGGAGTAGTGCCAATTTGGGGGTTCACGAAAAGTCCCAACCTTTTATGAGGTTGGGACTTTATTATTACTAATGACATAAACTGCAATTTCACGCATACTTTTACGATTTTGTCGTGCAGACGATTGCATCATCAAATATGCTTCCGCTTCACTTATACCATTGGCCATTAATCGACCCTTCGCCCGATCAATTAATTTTCTTGTCTCCAATGTTTCTTCAAGCTTTTGGGCATGATCACTTAATGCTCTTGCATCTGCAAAACGCTTATAGGCAACAGTGATTGCTGCAGACAACTCTTCGGGTTTAATGGGTTTGATCAAATAACCTTGAATGGGGAGATCTGTCGCTTTTTCAATCAAGTCCTGCTCACTAAAAGCAGTCAACAACAGAATGGGCATTGGTTGGACTTTGGCAATAATTTTGGCCGCTTCTAATCCATCCGTATAAGGCATTTTAATATCCAAAATAGCAAGATCAAATTGTTGGCGCCGAATCATCTGCGTCGCTTCGCGCCCATTTGTCGCTGCTGTCACATCATGCCCCAATTCTACAAGCATCGACTTTAAGCCCATGCGTATAATGGATTCATCATCCGCAATTAGAATCCTCATTTTCTCTCCACTCGATTCAATTGTTTCAACAAATAGCGTTGACATGATTGGGCTCTCCACTTCCCAGTCAACGGCTATTTTTACTCATTGTTGCTCATACGCTCTTTGAGTGCTGCCTCTAATTTGCGTCCAGCAGGATATTCTTTGATACGCAATGATTGCTGATTAACGCGATATGCTTCTTCCAGATCACCTTGTTTTACGTAAATCATCGCCATCTTATGCCATAAGGCTACATTTTCACGGTCAAAATGGACGGCTTCTTTGAATACCGCCAAAGCTTCGTCCATCATCCCATGTTCTAAATATAAATCGCCCAATTGCCATTTAAGACGTAACTTTTTAGGGATAACATCAGCAGCACTGATCGCTTGTTCTGTCCAGTGAATCGTTTCTTCCAGGTTACCTTGTCTCTGCCAAAATGGAACTTCAGCACGAGTTACGTAAAAATTGCCAATATCTTGATCATGCAAATAGTCTAAAACGAGACGGGCATCATCGAAACGGCCGTAATAAATATAAACATACGCCTCAGTCACATTGATCTCAATCACATCTTGTGCTGTTTCTTGCGCCTTTTCAAGATACATCATTGCGGCTTCTAGCCCATTTTCAGCATAAGATCCATCTTTTTCTCTTGCAGCAGTAATCAAGATATTTGCGGCACCTGCATAAGCATAAGGCGCTGATTGTCCACTCAAAAAAGTACGCAAAGTCGCAGTCAAAGACTTTGGATCTCCCTTATATTCATCTAATTGCTCTAATCCAATTAGATAAGCAGAGTGCCCCTGTGTCGAAGCAGAACCATTAGATGGCCACTTAACATTGTCCAGTGCCCCCAACAACTTAACGACTAAATCTTGTCCCATAATTCAAACCTATTGTTCATCAAACACTTTTCAGCATATTTTGTTTCACAAAAATCCATACAATCATACAGTAAAGGTTACAAATAGAGTGTACATGACCCCACCATAAAAGCAAAAGAAAAAGGCTCGCAGAAAATCTACGAGCCTTTGAAAATCAAAAAAAGGGGGATATGTTTAGGCGATTTAGAAGCCCATACCACCCATACCATCCATACCACCTGGAGGCATACCTGGGCCAGCGTCTTTCTCTGGTAAATCAGTGATCAACGCTTCAGTTGTCAAAACCATAGAAGCAATACTTGCTGCATTTTCCAATGCACCACGGGTAACTTTTGCAGGATCGATGATGCCAGCTTCAACCATATTGATGTAAGCATCTGCCATGACGTCATAACCAATACGTTGATCATTAGCGGCTTCTTGTGCACGACGCACATTTTGAATGACAACATCACCGTTTTGGCCTGCATTTTCAGCAATTTTACGCATTGGTGCTTCCAAAGCACGACGCAAAATGCCGACACCTGTTGTTTGGTCCCCTTCAGGAACCTCAACATCATCGAGTACAGGAAGTGCGTTTAACAAGGCAACTCCACCACCAGGTACGATACCTTCTTCTACAGCAGCACGTGTTGCGCTCAATGCATCTTCAACGCGATGTTTCTTTTCTTTCAATTCAACTTCGGTAGCGGCACCAACACGGATGATGGCTACACCGCCAGCCAATTTAGCCAAACGTTCTTGCAATTTTTCACGATCATAATCGCTGGTGCTGCGGTCGATTTCAACTTTAATTTGTTCAACACGGCCGTTAATGTCAGCTTCTTCACCAACACCATCAACAACTACAGTTTCATCTTTGGTAGAGATGATTTTAGCCGCGCGACCTAAGTCAGAAACTTGAACGCTGTCCAATTTACGACCCATTTCTTCGGTGATCACTTGACCACCAGTCAAAACAGCAATATCTTGCAACATTGCTTTACGACGGTCACCGAAACCAGGTGCTTTGATTGCCAAAGCGTTGATCATGCCACGCAATTTGTTGAGTACGAGTGTGGCCAAAGCTTCACCATCAACATCTTCTGCGATGATAACCAAGTTTTTCTTACCAACTTGTACAAGTTTTTCCAAAATTGGAATAATGTCTTGTGCAGAGCTGATTTTTTTGTCGTGAATGAGGATGTATGCATCTTCAATAACAGCTTCCATGCTGTCTGAATCAGTGACAAAATAAGGGCTGATGTAACCACGATCGAATTGCATACCTTCAACGTATTCCGTTTCAAATTGGAGGCTGCGTGATTCTTCTACAGTGATAACCCCATCTTTACCAACTTTGTCCATAACAGTAGCAATTAACTGCCCAATTTCTGGATCTTGAGCAGAAATTGAAGCAACAGAAGCAATTTCTTCTACGCTATCAATTGTAATCGCCATATCACGGATTTTGTTTGACAATGCGGTCGTACCAGCTTCAATACCACGTTTGAGGAGCATTGGGTTAGCTCCTGCAGCAATATTTTTCAAACCTTCGTTAACGATGTTTTGTGCTAAAACGGTAGCAGTTGTCGTACCGTCACCAGCAATATCGTTGGTTTTTGTTGCCGCTTCTTTGAGCAATTGAGCACCCATGTTTTCAAATGGGTCTTCAAGTTCAATTTCTTTGGCTACGGTAACACCATCATGGGTAACAGTTGGTGCACCAAATTTTTTGTCGATTGCAACGTTGCGTCCTTTTGGACCAAGAGTGGTTGCTACAGAGTTTGCAAGGATATCGATCCCTGTCTTAAGTTTACGACGAGCTTCGTCGGAAAAAGCAATTTGCTTTGCCATCTTCAATTATCTCCTTATTTCAATTACTCGACGATTGCGAGCACGTCTGATTCTTTGAGGATGAGTAGTTTTTTACCATCAACTTTAACTTCTGTACCGCCATATTTGGCGTACAAAACGCGGTCACCAACTTTAACATCGAGGGCAATACGCTCACCATTGTCATCACGACGGCCAGGACCGACAGCTAAAATTTCCCCTTCTTGCGGTTTTTCAGCCGCAGTTTCTGGCAAGACCAAGCCAGATGGGGTGGTTTGTTCACGTTCTTTTGGTTCAACAACCAAACGATCACCTAGTGGTTTTAAGTTCATTACCACACACTCCTTTAGAGATATAAAATTTAGTTTTCAATGTGGATATTAGCACTCGCATGCAGGGAGTGCTAAATTTACAAAAGGCATTCTAACATAGAAAGAGGGGATGTCAAGCGTATTTTAGCAGTCTTAACGCATGATTGCTAAATTCTTACGTAATTCCTATACATCAACTATGGACTACTTTCTAAAGAGGCGCGGCGGCATTCAACAAGTTGTTCTTGTGATGATTCAGCATAAAAGGTGCTTACTTCGGAAACAGCTTGGAAAAGGGGAACTGCTTGCTCACAATTTTCTAGGCCAGCTCGTACATAGGCATCTGCCAGCAAGTAGAAAAAGCGAGCATTGATAGGTGTAGGTTCACCATAGAGGTCAACAGCGGCACTAAACTCTTGAATAGCGAGATCAAACTTGTTGTTACGCATATAGGCTTCCCCTAAACGGCCGTGTGCACGGGCGACATTTGGGTTTAATTCCACGGAAAGAATGGCGTTATCTTCCGCTTGCACATCTTGCCCCAATTGTAAATACATATATGCAAGTCCATCATATGCTTTAGCATTTGTGGGGTCGACATCAATAGCATCCTGGAAGCTAAGAATCGCTTCAGATACTCGGCCATCACCAAAGAAGTTATATGCCAAACCAATATGTAGTTCAGGTAATGTATTATCAGCTTGAATGCCTAGCAAGTAATGATCTCGTGCCGGATCATAATATGCTTGATTGGTTAATGCCTCTGCCAAATAATAATGTGCCCACGGATTATTCGGTTCTACTGCCAAAGCGTCTTCTGCTAATAATTGAGCATCTAGATAAAAATTAGGGTCACCTTGAGAAACAAGACCACCAGCAGCAAAAGCCATGGCTGTTGCATTACTAGGGTTGATATCTAAAGCACTCCTGCCAGCTTGATTTGCTTTCGCATACTCTAAATTTGCAGCATTCGGATCACCCGCATCGATTAATCTTTCCCCATTGGCAAGATGTGCTTGGGCAACGGCTGTCCACACAGCGTCATTATCAGGGGCTAAGACAACAGCTTCCTCACCGCGAGCGACAGCTTCTTCTGAATTTCCGGTTTTGACCAAAAGGTTGATGTAGCGAATGAATATTTCGGGATTAGAAGCATCGAGACGAATAGCCTCTGCATAGTAACCGAGCGCTTCCTCTAATGCGCCTTCATTTTGGCTAATCTCGGCCAATACGGCGTATTCTGTTGCTGAACGTGTCGGTTCTGGGGTTGGAGTAGGAAAGATAAAATCGCGTGCGTCTTCATTATTTTGAATGATAAACACGCCAAAAAATATGCCTACGGCTATGAATAAGACAAACATGCATGAAGGGCCACGTCGCGGATATTTTGGATCTGGGCGATTAATTACCATTGCAAAATCTTTCCATCAAAAAGCCGACGATTTTCGTCGGCTCAAGTGAAAGTGATCTTAACAATGGGTAATTCCAGCGTCAAGGTTTGTTACTTGTTACTAACGCGGCAGCAAATCGCGATGACGCATGCGCCAGATAAGACCGACTGGATAGCCCAGCATTTTGGCTACATCACCAATAAATCGAATAATGGGAATAAGCGCAAAGGCACGCGCGCGTGATGGCGGTCGCCAGCCCCATGTATTTCCCCACAAACGTTGTGCCGGACGCTGACAATAGACGCCAGTCCCTAGCAAGGCAAACAGCCAGCCAACTCGCTTTTCACGCCAAATAAGCCCCAAAATAAAAGGAAGCCCAAACAGGTAAGTTAAATAACGAATAAAATGACGTTTTGCCCATAAATTAGCTTTACCATCGCCACGAGCATAGAAGTAGTATTGACGGAAAAAAGAACGCAAACTGCTACGAGGGCGAAAATAAGCAACGGCCGTATCTGCCCAAGGAAATTGTCCATATCGCTCGCGCAGAGCAAAGTCGAAGACCAAGTCTTCGCTGTAGTCCAGCCACTCTGGATAGCCCCCTACCTCAAACCAGGCTGTTTTTAAAAAGGCAACAGAACGACTCGAAGGCAAAAATTTTTCGGAATCAATATCCTTTCTTTCTGGCAATACAGTGGATCCCATAACCACCTCAAAATCGGTGTAAGGATCGGGTTCAAACCAACCACTGACAACAATAGCATTATTTTCAGTAAACGGCCGTGTAATATCCTCTAGCCAACAAGGAGATAACACAACACCTGAATCTGTAGCTGCAATAATGGGACCTTCAGCCAAGTCAATCGCTCGGTTGCGACCTTGGCTTATATTACAGCCAGGAACAACCAAGATTTTCATGGGAAGCCACTTTTTGTATTCAGTTAAAATTTCTAACGTATTATCAGTTGATCCCCCATCACAAATGACCACTTCATCGGGCATTTGTGTTTGTTGAATCAATGAATCGAGCAACGGCCGTATTGCCTCGCCTTCGTTTAATACCGTTGAAATGACAGAAACTTTCATACAAACAAATCCTCTACGCAATCATATGGATCGCGATTAGTAAACGTATTATGTATAAACCCAAATTTCGTTTAAGGTTTCACGCAATTTGTTATAATCTCATGCTTGGATTAAAAATACAAATTGAATGGAGATTGGAAGTAGTAAAGCGCTTGCGTTCTCAGTTCCTCTAAGATTTTACCTTTATGTTTGAAAAAGATTTATCAATTATTGTTCCCGTTTACAATGAGATCGAAAATTTACGGCCGTTACTAGATGAAATTACCAAAGCATTGGCACCTGAAAATATAGATTATGAGCTGCTGCTCATTGATGATGGGAGCTCTGATGGCAGCGACGAACTGATCATACAATTAAGTGCAGAAGATGAGCATGTTGTAGGCATACAGTTTCGACGCAATCATGGGCAAACAGCTGCCTTTGCCGCTGGGTTTGATTACGCAAACGGCCGTTACGTGGTCACCATCGATGCCGATCTACAAAATGATCCAGCAGATATCCCCAAACTTATTGCTAAATTGGAGGAGGGATATGACGTTGTCAATGGATGGCGTGAAAACCGTCAAGATGCCTTTTTAATGCGCAAATTGCCATCCTACATTGCCAATCGACTTATTGCACGCGCATCTGATGTACAGCTACGTGATCGCGGTTGCTCCTTGCGTATGTTCCGCTCAGAAGTAACCAAAGAACTCAAACTTTATGGGGAAATGCACCGCTTCATTCCTGAGCATGTCAACAATATGGGCTTCTCTATGGCCGAGGTGCCTGTTAATCATCGTGCCCGCCATGCCGGAGAATCAAAGTACGGGATTTCGCGTACCTTTCGCGTCATCGTCGACCTAATGACAGTTATTTTCCTCCGGAATTATGGAGATAGACCAATGCATCTTTTTGGCATGTTGGGCTTGATCTTCGGTGGGGTTGGTGGATTATTTTTAACCTATCTTTTCTTACTCAAAATGTGGGCTGGCATCAGTGGTGGCTGGGCAGGTTTTCAAGCAATGGAAATCGGAAATCGGCCGTTACTTTCCTTAGGGATTCTACTTCTTATCCTTGGTGTACAATTTCTCGTTATGGGTCTCATTGCTGAACTTATTGTGCGCACCTATCATGAAACGCAAAACAAACCTGTTTATCATGTCCGCAAGATTATTAAACAAGGAAAAACACAAGCAAAATAGGATAGTAAAATGGCTGGTTACTCGGGAACGCCGCTCGTCAAAAAATTGGGAATTAAACCCGACTATGTAATATGGATAATCAACGCCCCACAAAACTATTTCTCATTGCTAGGCAATCTTCCAAACAATATTGACATAAAAACTGAAGCTGGACAAAATTACCAGTTCATCCATTTTTTCACTAAATCAAAGTTAGAATTAACAACCCAACTCCCCTTATTAAAGTCATCCTTAGCAAAGGATGGCATGCTTTGGATTTCATGGCCCAAAAAGTCAGCAAAGGTTCCAACCGACCTGGATGGGAATATTGTTCGTCAACTAGGTCTTGAAGCGGGTATTGTGGATATTAAAGTGGCTGCAGTTGATGAAATTTGGTCAGGGTTGAAATTTGTTTATCGTAAAGAAGATCGGTAATCTAACCAATTATAGTACCGAAGTACTATGCTGCATGTCTGTTTGTTGTTGTACTATTAAATTAGATCTAGTTGGGTTTTAAGAGGAACTCCTCCCCCCAAACTGGCACGAGAGAAACGCGACTGGAACACCCTCAGCTAGATTTAGGAAGTGCCTGCCCCCTCCTCGACTGGGCAACGACCGAAATTAAACCGCCTTAACGGGCGGTTTTTCTTTTGTAGGAACCAATGGGCCATTTAACACGTCAACATACCATTAAAGCAAAGTAAGTACGTTTTTGGAGGGAATTTTGAATAAATTCATTGGTAAGTTTATTATTATCGGTCTTTTCGCATTATTGTTTTTAGCCGCTTGCCAACCGCAGACAGAGACTGTTGAAGAAACAATTACAACTTCCGAAGAGTCGGTTGAAGAAGCCCCCTCTGCGATTGGCAGTGAAGATGATGGTGGACCATTACCACCACCAATCAGCAGCGGGTCAAAAGTTGAAACAGGTCAGGATTCGGAAGAATCTGTTGCTGTTGATGTGCTTTTTATCATTGAAAGTTCAGACTTTACGGCCGTATCTCTTGCAGAATTAGAAGAAGATTGGGAAAGTCTACAGGAACAAATAAGCACACTTCCCACGCAACCAGAAGCACGCTATGCAGCAATCGTTATTAGCCCCACGTTAGAACTGCCATTGACAACGGCTGATTTCTTACAATCGCCAAGCTGGGAAACTCTCAGCGTAGTCGACGAAACAGAAGAGAACCGCACCAATGATTTTGATAGTGCCATCGCCCAACTATCTTGGGCGGAGGAAATTCCTCAACTTATCTTTATGCTTGTTTCACCAACCGCTATTGATGGCACATTGTTACAAGTCGAAAACGCTTTCCACTTTCCACTTATTCCACAATCGTTGAATTTATCTGAGACTGATATACTGACCTATGAAGCGTTTATGGAAGACAAAAACGGCCGTATCATTGATCTTAACAACAATGCACAAACAACATTATCCGAACAAATTATCTTAGCAGTGGCCGAAATCTTAGTTCAAGAAAATGGATAAATTTATCAATCGAACAAAACGATTAGCAAAAAGCCGTAAAAGGAAATGGTTATGAAAAAAACTATCGTTGTCATTATCTTCTTCTTTCTACTACTTCTCGCCTTGGCTGCCTGTGGTGGTGGAACAGCTGACGAAAGCCAAGAAGCA
>JBNKHS010000016.1:0-21212 GCA_050290485.1 Promineifilaceae bacterium (SeqCode)
TGATTGGGGTGTTAGGTGCTGTGGAAATTCTGAAGGCTGTTGTAACAGTGGGTGTATGCTAAACGGCCGTTTAGCATACCAACTGCACAAAGATTATACGTCTGACAAGCCTAAGTACGCATACTTTTGGGCAAAGGTGGATAAGACCAGTTCTCGGATCTCTTCCGGAAGCTGTTCTTTTTGCCACTGATGTTCTTGGGATACGGCCGTATCTGCTTCTTGTTCGTTGGTCGCAGCTTTGACCGCTTTCAGGGCATACATCGCTGCACCTGGGGCATGATCGGCCATATGGGCGGTGGCCACAGCGTGACCTGCAGCACGAGCCACAAATCGCGCGGCACCTGCATCTACTTCTCGTGCGGCGGCATGAGCGTTAACACTGGCTGTGCGGGCTGCACCAACAGTTGCTTCGCCACGTGACCAGGCACGAGCAATCTCGATGGCTTGTTGGGGACGGGGGTCTTTCGGGAATTGCTTGCTAAACAAGGGGAGGACGTGTTCGGCACAGTCAGCTGCCCACTGCGCAAGGAGCTGGTGGTTTTGTAAGCTTAATGGCCCACCACGATGGATTGCGATGTAACGTTTGTCTCTCATTTGCCCCTCTCGTACTTAACTATGGTTATGATTATACTTTGATTTGGATGATTGATGATGCTGTCTATTTACGAAAATGTCACTGAGGGCGACCGTAAGGAAAAGTTTGTAGGGGATGAAAAGAGGCGAAGTTATTATTCGAGATGATCATTTAGCCAAATGATAGCTTCTTCCATTGTTTTGGCGGGGAACATTTTCCATCCAGTACTATCTGCATAAGCCTGCAACATTCTGGCCATGCCAAATGTCAACTTGGTTGGTAAAATGCCAACCAAATACAAGGAATTGTTCAGTTTAGAGGCTTTAATGCAAAATAAGGCTCCTTGTCGGATGCCTTCTGACGTAACTTTTACTTCTTGGACGTTTGCGTAATCAGCAATAACATAGCGGCAATGCTTTAGAACCTCTGGATCTTTCCATCGTTCTTTATGGCTGTTAATATATTCTGCATCGTCAATTGTGCCAGAAAATATCACAATGATGCCATTATCATCTGTCCAGGTAATTTTATAAGCCATTTTAATATCTCTATTTGACCAAACTTATTATGACATAGTGGGGCTTTATCTTCTTCCCCTGATTGTAGGCAATTATTGGCAAAATATCGAATTAACGATTTATTACTTGATGTAATCTTAATAGCTGTTCACGCAAGGGTTCACGCGCTTTAAAGTATTCTAAAGTAATCATTTGCGGCACAGTTCGTTCTAATATCCATTCAAGAATGGCGTAGTCAATTTCTTCAAGAGGCTCGTGCGTGTCTTGAAGATAGCCATTTATTTTTCGCGAACCACTGATGTGAATTTGTATAACTCGGTGTAACGGCAGCGCAATAAGATAATCATAAACATCAATCCCTCTCATCGCTGCGGCAATGCGAGCATGCGCTAAATCCAACAACATTGCACAGTTTGTTTGTTCAATGATGTCATTGATTAGGGCTGGCTCTGAATTAAAGGCAAAACGTTTGTTTTTATCAGGCGGAGTTGGCATATTTTCCAAAATAATGGGGACATCAATCTTTGAGGCTAACTTTGTTACCTGACGAATAAATCTTTGGCTTGCTTTTATGACATTTGGAGGCGGTAAGTACCATCCAAACTGGAGTGCTAAGCGAATATAACCCGGCATTAATAACGAGATATGACAAGATGCCCACGGACTTTGCGTGCATTGCAGGTATCTTTTTAGTTGCCGGACAGACCCGGGTATGATGCTTGATTGCATGATGACATTGCCCGGATGAAAATAAAAAGTCCATTCAGGAAGGCGAGCCTGAAATTGGCGAATTTGCTTAATGCTGTACCAAGGACCAATCTCAACTGCGTCGAGTGTTATTGAATCGTTTTGAATTAGATCGATTAGCGCTTCTGAAAGATTTGCGCTTAGTTTCATCATAGACGTTTGGCCTGTTGTCTTTCTAGAAAGATGCCAACCATAATACCACTAAGTGCGGCACAGATGAGTCCCAATTTGTAGGGAAGGCCAAAGGTGAGGAGGGCGACAATTCCTGCAGTGAGGGCAGCTGCGATGTGCGGGCGATCTTTGAGGACAGGAATGACAATGCCGATAAAGGTAAGGGCGAGCGCAAAGTCGAGCGACCAACTGCTGGGCACTTCAGCACCGAGAAAGACACCAATGGCGGTGCTGATTTGCCATTGAATCCACAAGGTAAGCCCTGCCCCTAAAAAGTACCAATGTTTGTACACTAGCGGTGATGATTGGTTTCCGTAATAAACGGCCGTTGGTGCATAGGCTTCATCGGTGAGCAAGTAAGCCAAGATAACGCGCCAACGGCGTGGTAAATGTTGTAAATCGGGGCCTAATTGGGTGCTGTAGAGCATGTGGCGGATGTTAACAACAAAAGTCGTCAGCCAAATGACTGTGATCGGGGTGGCGATCCCCATTAGTTCGGCGCCAATAAATTGCGCTGAGCCTGCAAACACAATGGAGGACATTGCTTGCGCTTGAGCTGATGATAGTCCCGCCGCCAAAGCAATGACCCCATAAATAATGCCAAAGGGAAACACGCCCAAGGCAATGGGGAGTTCTGCCTTGACACCGTTGAGGAATTCGGATTTGGGGGTTGTTGTAATTATGTTTTGCATGAGTTTGGACGTGATGCGTAATGCGTGATACGTGATTTTTTCACGCATCACGCTGCACGTATCACGCATTTTCAGTAAGTGCTTGCCACGTGATTTCCATATCTTCTTGTTCAGTTTGCCAATTGGAAAAGGCGGCGCGAATGCCAGGTGTGCCTTTGTAGTTGGTGGGGGTGAGGAAGATACGGCCGTCTTCCTGCACACGCCGCAGATATTGATAAATATCATCCATCGTTGGGTTGCCCGCCAACGTAAAACAAGTGACGTTGAGGTTGACGGGGGCAAGGAGCTCAAATTGTTCGGATTGGGCGACTTTTTCGCCCAGCCATTTTGCTTGCGATACATTGCGTTTGACGATGTCCTGATGCCCAGAACGGCCGTATGCCATTAAGCTCATCCAGGCGGCCAAGGCTCGGAAACGACGTGAATTTTGCGGCGTGAGATGCACAATGTCAGGATCATCGCCGATGTCCCCCAAATAAACGGCCGCATTTTGGAAAACCGCCACTTGTAAATCGGGATGCTTGGTAAACATCATCGCCGAATCATAGGGCACATTGAGCCATTTGTGGGCATCAATGGTGATCGAATCTGCATGTTCGATCCCGGTCATCAGGGACGCATATTCGGGGACGGCGGCAGCAAACCCACCAAAAGCGGCATCCACGTGCAGCCAGAAGTTATATTTTTCTTTAAGCTTGCCCAACGCTGTTAAATCATCAAAATCGACGGTGTTGACTGTGCCTGCACTGGCGATGACGATCGTTGGTTGGTCGATGGTTGCCAGCAGTTTGGCCAGCGCCGCAACATCAATCGCTTCCCGATTGGGTAAGGTAGGCAGCTGCGTTATCGCTTGTCGTCCTAAGCCCAGCATGGCCAAAGATTTGTAGCTGCTGGAATGGGGAACGGCGGATAAGATGGAGAATTGGGGCATCCCCAACAAGCCATCTTGGGCGATGTCGATGCCGTGCTGTAGACCAATCCATTGCCGTGCCTGAGCCAAAGCGGTGAAGTTGCTCACCGTTGCCCCACTAACAAAGTGGCCGCTAAAATCGTCTGGTAAATTGAACAATTGGCGCAGTAGATGAATTGTTTCGTTTTCGACATGGGTGGCCAATGAGTCTGATTTTGAGGCTGGATTTTGGTCGTAAACGGCCGTTAACCAATCCCCAACCAACGCTGCGGGCGTTGTGCCGCCGGTTACAAAACCAAAGTAACGAGGGCCTGCGCTCGCTGCTAACCCCGCTTCGTACTCGGCGCGAAACAGATCTAATGCAGCTTCTGCCCCCATTCCTTTTTCTGGTAATGTTTTGAATGATAATTCTGTGGGAATCGGTGCGACGGAATGGTCGCTGAGCATGTTTAGAAATTGGCTGCTAGCAGAAACGGCCGTTTTTAGTAGGTCGTCCTGATTTTCCCAATCTGATTTTAAGATAGTGTCCATGATTTTCTCCAAGATTTGTGATTGGTAATTCGTGATTGGGTAATTTGTAATTGAGTAATTGATTGAATCACCCAATTATCCATTACACAATTACCATGTTATGAGCCGCGACGGGCGAGCAAGATGCCTGAGAGCACAATAACACCGCCTAGAATTTGCCAGCCCGATAATGCTTCACCCAGCAGAACCCAAGCGAGCAAAGCGGCCATGACGGGCTGCCAAAGGAGGCTGACCGATGAAAACGTTGCAGGTAAGGCCGCGAGGGCGTAAGCAATGAGACCTTGTCCACTGACATGCGAAACGAGGGCGAGGGCTAACAAAACGGCCCATCCTTGCCAACTGGCTGCCCAAAATATTTCTCCCGACAATAACGCCACAGGCAGAAGGATGAGGGCGCAAACAGTGCCGCTCCACGCCATCAGTTTGAGAGTGGTGACGTTGTCGCGTGCTTGTTTTACAGTCAGGATGTACCCTGCATAGAAAACGGCCGTACACAAGGCGAGCACATCTCCCAATAGATTTTCTGAACTTAAGGAAAAACTTTGTCCAATGAGAATCATTGCGCCAAATATAGCGAGGAGCAGCCCCAACAAAAAGATGCGTGACACCCGTTGGCGGAAGATGAGCCATGCGCCCAGGGTTACGAAAACGGGGGCAAGATTGGGGAGTATGGTTGCGTTGGCAATTGAGGTGTAGTTAATGGCGAGATGCCATACGATGAGATCGCCAGCGAAGAAAGCGCCAGCGGCAATAAGCAGCTTCGTGTCCCGTCTGGATAACGGCCGTTTCTCATCATGATCTTGACGCTGTGTTAGCCATACGCCAAGCCACAAAACTGGCACAGCCAGGGCCAACCGCCAAAATGCAGTTGCAATTGGGCCTGTCTCGCTTAAACGAACAAAGATGGGGGCAAAGCCAATGGCCGAAGCCCCAAAGAGCAATGCAAATACGGCCGTTCTGGGGAAGTTATTTGCTGGGCGTGTGAGGGTGTGTGTTGTCATTATTTATACCATGTAGGGGCGTCCCGTTGGGGCGCTCTCTCTGCAAATTTGCCAATATAAGGGCGTGCGACCCGCACGCCCCTACGTCAAGATCATTATTTTAGAATCATGCGTAAATTTTCTAGGGAAAGGTTGCCGCCGCTCATCACAAGGACAACATTTTTGCCTGCGAAGCGTTCTTTGTAGGTCATCGCTGTGGCTGTAGAGATAGCCCCAGCACCCTCGGCCATGTTGTGCGTGTGTTGTAAAAGCAGGCGCACCGCATCTTTGATTGACTCCTCAGAAACGAGCAAGAAATCATCCAAGTATTTGCGCATGATGGCTTGTGTGTTGGCAAAGGGCACACGCGTGGCAACCCCTTCGGCGAAGGTATTCATTTCGGCAGTGACCAGTTCACCGGAGGCCCAGCTTTTTTGCATGGCGGGGGCGGCTTCGGCTTGGGCCCCAATTACTTCAATGTTGGGGTTGATCGTTTTGGCGACAATCGCCGTACCACAAACACCACTACCTGCACCAACAGGGACAATAATTGTGTCTACCTCTGGTAAATCCTCGATGATTTCTAGTGCATACGTGCCGACGCCGTGTATGAGTATCTCTTCGGTTGGCCCTACGAAACGGCCGTGTTTTTCTTCAGCTACACCCATGATCCATTCACGTGCCGTATCAAAATCTTGCCCATGAAACTGCACGTCAGCACCGAGTGCTTGCATCGATGCGACTTTGCCCGGATTTGATCCTTCGGGCATGGCAATCGTCGCTTTGATGCCGTGCGCTTGGGCTGCAAAGGCAATGCTTTGTCCATGATTACCTGTAGAAGCAGTAAACAATCCCGCTTTTCGTTCCGCTTCGCTGAGATGAGCGGCAAGTACCAAGCCGCCACGCACTTTGAACGCACCGAGCGGGGTATGATTTTCGTGCTTGATGTAAATATTTGCGCCCAACAACGCACTCAAGGTGGGATAGTGATGTAGTGGGGTTGGATTGATAGTGCGATAGACATGCTGCCGTGCAGCAAGCACATCTGTTAATGTCGGCATTTGATTAGACATGGTTGTACTCCTAAATTTGGATAATTGGAATTGTGTGTGGATCGGTGTGCTAGTTATACAACGGGGATCCAACTGCTTGGTTGCTTTCCTTCTGTAATACGTTGCCGAATCAAGTCGGCAAGCAGGCGAATGCCAGAACGAATACCGGCGGTTGATTGATTGCCAAAACAGAGTCGGAAGTGATCATAATGATCATCTTCAAGCAGATACGCTTCTCCGGGCGTGAAGGCAAATCCATTTTGCAAAGCAACCTGATACAGTTCACCTCGTTCAAAGTAATAAGGTAAGGTAACCCAACAGCAGAATCCGCCAGTGGGATGTGTCCATTGCACTGTTTTGGGCATATGCAGAGCAAGAGTTTCCATGAGTGCATCACGCCGTTCTTTGTAAGCGGGAATGACCCGTTTGAGGTGTCGCTTAAGACCACCATCTTGCAAGAAGTGCGCGAGGGCACGCTGCGTGAGCTCGGGGCTGCACAAATCGGTTGACCGGCGCAAAGTTAGCAATCGTGTCCGTAGATGTGGGGGCGCGACGAGATAACCAATGCGTAAACCGGGCATCAAGGCTTTGGAAAAGCCACTGATGTAAATGACGCGCCCTGTTTTGTCTAATGCTTTGAGGGGCAATGGTTCTGGTCCGTCAAAGGAGATTGGCCCGTAAATGTTATCGTCGATGATGGTGCAGCTATATTTTTCCGCTAAGGTGATAATGGCCAACCGCGTTTCTTGGCTCATGCTGATCCCCGTTGGATTATGGAAGTTGGGGATGGTGTAGTAGAAACGCGGACGATATTTTTGTAAAGCGTGTTCCAATGCTTCTAGATCGGGGCCATGTTCGTTCAGGGGGACAGCGTGCCAATTGAGACGTTGTGCTTTGAGGATATTCAATGTGCCCAAAAATGTGGGCTCATCGACCAATACGGTGTCTCCAGGATTGGTGATTGCCTGCACCACAAGGGTGATCGCCTGCATGGTGCCTGAGGTAATGATGATGTCTTCAGGTACGGCCGTAATTTGCTTTTCATTGAGCAAATTGGCAACTTGTACCCGCAGTTCTGTATCCCCTTGAATCGGACCATAACTAAACAGTTGGGCTGCATTTGGGCGCAGCCGGTTGAGGTGTTCCCAAAATTCGTCGGTAGGGAAGAGGGCCGGATCGGGGTGGGCCATGGCCATGGAACGGACACCTACGATTTGGTTGATTTCGAGCATGTCACTTAACGCACTGTCTGGGGTGAGGTATTGACCAATCGTGGGTTGTAAACTCATGCGCTGTACGGAGGGGCTGACGTAGGTACCGCGCCCAACCGTTGCTTCTATCCAGCCATCCGCTTGTAGTTCGCTGTACGCATTTTGGATGGTGAGGCGGGTGACACTAAGTTCTTCGGCGAGTTTGCGTACGGTGGGCAGGCGGGTGTTGGCCGGTAAACGGCCGTTTCCGATTTGCGTTTTAATTTGCTCCGCAATTTGGCGGTAAAGGGCGAGTTTTGTGTCGCGATTGAGGGTTAAGTTTAGTGACATGATTGCGTGATACGTTCCTTCGACATTGCTCAGGACAGGGATGCGTGATGCGTGATACGTAAATTTTTCACGCATCACGCATCGCGTTTATATGGCTTTTACCATGAGTGATTTGGTGGCGGTGGCTAACCGTTTCATACCTTCTTCAATTTCTGCTTCGGTGGTGTTGGAGAAATTGAGACGCATGCTGTTTTTGCCGCTGCGATCAGGATAGAAGGGTTCGCCAGGGACAAAGACGACGTTTTCTTTTACGGCCGTTTCAAAAAGATCCATTGTGTTGACGCCATCGGGGAAGCTGACCCAAAGGAACATGCCTCCCTCTGGTAATGTAAATTGAACTTCTGGTGGGAATAATTCCTCTAGCATGGCGACCATCAATTCCCGTTGGCGTCGATATGCTTCTTTAATTTTGGCAACGTGCGCGTCGAGATCATTGTCTTGTAGATATTGATACAATACACGTTGGCTAAAGTAGTTGGCATGGAGTGAGCTGGCTTGTTGGGCCACAATGGCCTTGTCCATTAATTCACCTTGTGCACAAATCCAACCCATACGCATGCCGGGGGCAACAATTTTGCTAAATGAGCCCAAGAGATAAGCGTTGTCACGGCCAAAGCTGGTAATAGTTGGCAAATTTTCGCCCATGAAACGCAGTTCGCTGTAAGGATCATCTTCGATGAGGAAGAGGTCGTTTTCTTTGAGGATGTGCGCCACTTCTTGTCGTTTAGCTAAGGAGTAGGTTGTTCCTGTGGGATTTTGGAAGTTGGGGAGGGCGTAGAACATTTTGGATTTAGGATGGGCAGCGTGTTCGGCAAAAACGGCCGTGTCTATCCCATCTTCCAAAAGCGGAACCATTGCAAATTCAGGTTGGAACAAAGAGAAGGCAAGAATACCACCGATATAACTGGGCGATTCCAAAATCACCTGATCGCCAGGATCAAGCATCACCTTAGCTACCAATTCAAGCGCCTGTTGTGATCCATTGGTAAACAAAATTTCATCGGGATCAATAGATAACCCTTGTTTTTCTTGATACCGATTGGCTACAAATTGACGCAGCGGTTCATACCCTAAAGTAGGTGCATATTGCAGCACGCGCTGCCCATCTTCCGACAACACTTTGCTTGCCGCAGCCGCAAGTTCATCTTTAGGGAAATAGGCGGGGTTGGGTAGCCCCCCAGCAAAGGAAATGACCTCAGGCTTTTGCGCCACAGCGAGGATTTCGCGGATAAAGGATTTTTGCATATGATTCATGCGGTTGGCAAACGGTTTCATCTCAAACTCCAGTTTTTAGTGTCCTGTGTTCAGTTTTCAGTTTGCCAAGTTGACTGAGCCGTGACGACTGAAAATGAACAACTGATTCAAATAATAGTAGGACAATGTTAGCAGAACAAGGGACAATAGGATATGTTTTAGTAGGACAATTTCTTAATTGTTACGGGATTGTCTCTTAACAAGATGGGATTGGGTGATGACACCGACCGTAATGCCAACGATAGCGGCGAGAAGTAGACCAAGGTTATAGGGGAACGGTTTGGCAACGATAATAGTGATCCCCGCAGCAATGCCAGCGGCGACCATCGACCAATCTTTAATCGTGGCCATCATAAGCGCGAGGAAGGTGAGGGGAATGGCAAAGTCGAGCTGCCAACTATCGGGAATGAGGACACCAACAAACACACCAACGGCCGTTCCCGTTTGCCACATTACCCAGAAGGGAATAGCTGCACCTAAATAATAGTAACGTCTGTTTTTGCCTTGTGGGTACGCATCATAATGAAGAAGGGAGACAGCGTACGCTTGGTCAGTCAGCAAATAAGCCATCGGGATTTTCCAGCGCCATGTCATTTTTTCCCAATGAGGGGCGATAGAGGCACTGTACATTAAGAAGCGTAAATTGATGAAAAGAGTTGAGAGCCAAATAATAAAGATGGGTGTATCGAGGCCAATAAGCTGCATAGCGACTAGCTGAGCCGCACCTGCATAAACGATGAGTGACATGCCAATGCCTTCAAACTCCGCCATGCCTGTGGCCACCGCAGAAACACCAGCAATCAAAGCAAAAGGAAGCACGCCAATTAAGATAGGTAACACTGCTTTACTTCCCGCAATAAACTCGGACCGTGGTGTGGACATGAGGGAATTATAGATTTAGATGAAGATTGCGCCATGTATTAGGCATTGATTTTTGGGCAAGGTATACTTGAATTGAGATTTTAATCAAATAATTTTATTTAGGGAATAACGAAAGTTATGTTTCAAGTACCAGCACCAACTCGTTTTGATTTAAGATTTACTTTATTTGGCGTTCCTGTTCGTGTTCATCCTTTGCATTGGCTGTTGGGGGTATTTTTTGGAATCCAGTCTGGCGACCCAATAATGCTTGTTATTTGGGTTGTGGCTATTTTTTTCTCCATTTTGCTTCATGAGTTTGGTCACTCTATTGCCATGCGCGTTTTTGGTCAGGATTCATTTATTATTTTGTATATGTTTGGTGGGTTAGCGGTGCCAACTTCTTTGGGATCGCGAACCTGGCTACAACAGGTGATCATTTCGTTAGCTGGCCCTTTTGCACAATTTTTATTGGTTGCAATTCTTATCGGTGGGGTTTTTGCTGCGGGTGGATTGATTTCGATGTCGACGATACTCGGCTTTATTCCATTCCCAAGAGTGCTCTTGCCTACAGCTGGATCAACTGTAAATATCATGCTTGCTGTATTGATTTATATTAATGTGTATTGGCCTTTGATTAATTTGTTACCTGTGTTTCCGTTGGATGGTGGGCAAACTGCACGAGCAATTTTTATGCGTTTTAATCCTTGGAATGGGTTGACGAACGCATTATGGCTTTCGGTTCTAACGGGTGGTATTGTTGCGGTTGGGTTTGGCCTTTCAAGAAATTTGTTTATGGCTTTCATGTTTGGTATGTTGGCGTTACAAAGTTATCAAATGTTACAGCATGGTGGCGGGCGTACTTTTTAAGACATTATGTGGTATCGGGTTTGGCAGTTTTGGCAGATTTTGCGAGCACGGCCGTTTTCTGAAGAAGCATTGAATGAGGTTCGCGGCGTATTGAGCGAGTCTGAACTTGTCCTTTTTCAACAGTTTGATTGCAATGATCAATGGCATAGTTATCGTGTGATGAAGATGCTGCAAGCGGCGGGTCATGATGATCCTGAGCTGTTGGTGGCGGCGTTGTTGCATGATGTAGGCAAAACGAAGATCAATATTTCAATTTGGCATCGGTCGTTTATTGTTTTGGGCTACGCCTTGTCGTCTGAGCGTGTGGCCCAGTTGGGTACTGGTGAACCAGTTGGGTGGAAACGCCCGTTTGTGGTCAAGGCCAAACATCCGGAATGGGGTGCAGAGATGGCTGAAGCTGTGGGAACGAATGCGCTAGCCGTTTCCTTGATTCGACGCCATCAAGATCCATTGGAAACGGCCGTTACCGCAGAAGATAAACTTTTGCAACAATTACAGTGGGCAGATGATCAAAATTGACGAATATTACGTATTCTAGATCAGAAAACAGCTGATAGCTATAAAAAGAGGGAAAGAATGAAAACAGAAACAATTACAATTCTTGGTTTAGGACGCTTAGGGGCATCCGTTGGCTTGGCAATTAAAGCTTCACCCTTGGAGGTTACCATCGTTGGCTATGAAGAGAATCGTGTCTTGGGGCGGCAAGCCGAAGAGGATTTGCAAGCGGTGGATAAAATGGAATGGAGCTTGGTAAAAGCGGCTGCCAATGCTGACATTTTGGTGAATACGATGCCAGCTTCCCAATTGGAGTCGGTGATGCGTGTGATTGGTGATGGATTACAAGCGCACACATTGCTTATTGATTTGTCGGGAATGAAAAGATTGGGTTTGGATTTAGCCAAGAAACATCTGACGCAAGGGCATTATGTGGGAGCGGTGCCTGTGCTGCCAGCAGCAACATTGTCAGACGGCCGTTCCGATAATATGTATGCTTCTGCGGATTATTTCCGTAAAGGGAGTTTCTGTTTGATGCCCTCACCCAAAGCCGATCCGAAAGCGGTAGAAACGGCCGTAAATTTTGGATTGCTTTTAGGGGCACAACCGTTTTTCCTTGACCCTGATGAGTATGACAGCTTGGTGCAAGGAACAGCAACCTTGCCCGGGTTATCTGCGGCGGCGATGTTCAAGGCCATTCAAAAAACAGCCGGTTGGCGTGATATGTTGCGTTTTGCAGGTCAAGAGTTTGCTATGTCTACTCTGCCCTTGGAATCAGATGTAGATATCACTTTGCAAGCATTAAACAATCGCCAGGCAACCTTACGCTGGCTAGATGCCGTTTTAGAAGAGTTGCAGCAAGTACGTCGTTGGGTATATGATGGAGATGAGGAACTGTTTTCTGCGTATCTTTCCGAAATCAATTATGAACGGGAACAATGGTTAGGTGCGCGCGAGAAGAATGATTGGGACGAACGCAAAACCCCTGAAGTGAAACATCGCGGCTTTACAGAGCAGATGTTTGGTGGGTTAGCCAATGCGTTCAAGAAGGATGAGGATGACGAATAGCCAATCGGCAAGTCGGCAGCAAAAACGAGAAAAGCCCCTGAGTCCAGTGCGAGACGTGGCTGCAGAACGGCCGTTACGCATTTTGATGATTGCCCCCACTTCCTTTTTTAGTGATTACGGCGGGCATATTCGCATTTTAGAAGAGACAAGAACCTTGCAGTCGATGGGACACGAAGTGGCTATCGTTACTTATTATAAAGGAAGCGATATGCCTGGTCTTGATATTCGGCGCACAGCTCCGTTACCGTGGCACACCGATTATGAAGTGGGATCTTCGCGGCACAAGATAGCCTTTGATGTCTATCTCGCATGGCAGTCTTTACTAGAAGGGTTTCGTTTTCGCCCCGATGTGATTCATGGTCATATGCATGAAGGGGCGTTGATTGGAGCCGTCTTGGCTAAACTGTTGCGTGTCCCCCTGGTCTTTGATTTCCAAGGCAGCCTCACCGGCGAGATGGTTGATCATAATTTTCTGAATAAAAACGGCCGTGTTTATAAGATGGCATATTGGCTAGAGCGGAAAATTGATCGTCGGGCGAAAGCAATATTGACAAGTTCGGTGAAAGCGACACGTTTGCTGGAGGACGAGTTCGATATTCCCTCAGAGCGTATTCATCCGCTGCCCGACTGTGCCGATCCGGTTCGTTTCAACCCAGACAACTTTTCTGTTGAAGAACAATTTTCCTTGAAACAGCGACTCGGTTTGCCGACTGATTGCCCAATTATTTCCTATCTTGGCTTACTGACCGATTACCAGGGCATCCCCCAACTTTTAGAGACGACAGCCCAACTCAAGGCGGCAGGCGAATCCTTCCATACGCTTATCATGGGTTATCCGGATGTCAATCGATACCGTACAATGGCACAGCAGCTTGGTGTGGCCGATAAAGTTACCTTTACGGGAAAAGTGGAATATCGTGATGCACCCTTTTATCTTTCCCTTGGGGATATTTCGGTCGCGCCAAAGATGTCGTTGACAGAGGGTAGTGGGAAGCTGTTGAACTATATGGCCTTGGCACAACCCGTTGTTGCTTTTGATACGGCCGTACATCGTGAATATCTTGCCGACTTGGGGCTTTATGCTCCTGTTGGGGATGTGAATGCCTTTACACAAGCCGTTCAAACCCTCCTTTTAGACACACAAAAACGGCAAAACCTTGGACAAAAATTAAGAGAACGCGCTATACATGTGTATTCTTGGAGAAAAGCAGGCGAAGAGATTGTTTCTTTATATAATGAGTTGACAAGATAAGCGTTCGTATATATACTTTCCGTTCGCAAATTATCAGTAGCACTAGATTTAGAAGTGGTTTTGTACTATTGAAATCACATCATGGAGAATTGCCATCCACATCATATGTAACATATGGGAGGCATCAAAATTGAGACCAAAGGGGTGCAACAATCTGTAGAAAGAGGGTTGCACCCCTTGTTTGCGATTATTTGCATTACCAAAAATTTCTTATGCAAACATTACAATTGGCGCGGATTGTAGGTTTGCTAGGGAGCAGGGATTAGTAAATGGCAAAATTACCAGTCAAAAATTATGCACAAATGACCGACCCGCTCGCATTGCCGACACTGATTGATGTTCAGTTGAATTCATTCGAGCAATTTATCGATGAAAGCTTGGCGGAGCTGTTTAATGAAATTTCGCCAATTGAAAGCTTCAAAGGTGATTTAAAATTATATTTTCCAAGCAATCACCCCGAGACTGAAGGATTTGATCTCGATTATTGGTTTGGCGAGCCTAAATATAGTGTAGATGAATGTGTTGAACGAGATATGAGCTACTCTGCTCCGCTCTATGTCAAGACATTGCTCTACAGCACAGATTTAGATCAGCCAATCGTTCAAGAGATATTCATGGGTGATTTTCCGCTCATGACACCTGCTGGTACCTTTATTATAAATGGTACCGAGCGTGTGGTTGTTAGTCAGCTTATTCGTTCCCCTGGTGCATATTTTGAGGTTCAAGAAGAACGCACAACCGGTCGTCCCCTTGCGATGGGGAAATTAATTCCAGACCGTGGTGCGTGGATGGAATTTGAAACTCGTAAAACAGATTACATCACGGTTAAATTTAATCGTAAGCGTACTGTGCCTGTTACCTTATTCTTGCGGGCTATGGCAGCTGTTAGCGATGGTTTAGAAAATCCGCTGATTGTTGATGGTACAGATGAAGAGTTGCTGGCCCTGTTTGAAGATGTCGATACTAATGGAGAACATCTTTTCATTCAGGGTAGTATTGAGCAAGAACCTCCTTGGAATCCAGATAAATCAATTGCTGAACAGGCGTTGATTGAGTTTTATAAGCGGATGCGTCCTGGCGATCCGCCAACATTGGATAACGCGACCCAATATTTGCAAGAGCAACTATTTGACCCCCGCCGTTATGATTTGGCGCGTGTTGGGCGTTATAAGTTAAACAAACGATTGAATTTGCAAGATGTCGTACCTTTGGACCATCGCACTATCACACAACAAGATATTGTGCGTTTGGTTAAACGGATGGTAAATATCAATAATGGGCTTGAAGGTCCTGATGATATTGATCATTTGGGTAATCGTCGTGTGAAAACAGTTGGTGAATTGTTGCAGGCCAAAATTCGGGTTGGTTTACGCCGTATGGAACGTGTAGTTCGTGAACGGATGTCAATTCGCGACGATGACTCTGTAACGCCTGTTTCATTGATTAATATTCGCCCTGTTGTTGCTGCCGTTCGCGAATTCTTTGGCAGCTCGCAGTTAAGCCAATTCATGGAACAAGCAAATCCCTTGGCGGAATTGACGCATAAACGGACATTGTCAGCTTTGGGTCCTGGTGGTTTGCGCCGTGAACGCGCTGGGTTTGAGGTTCGTGATGTGCACCATAGTCATTACGGCCGTATTTGTCCTATCGAAACACCTGAAGGCCCCAACATTGGGTTGATTGGTCGTCTGGCCGCATACGGTCGTGTCAATAAATACGGCTTTATTGAAACACCGTATCGTCGAGTACAAAACACGATTGCGGGAGACAGCGATGAATTAGTGGGACATGATGCATTTAACAATGTGGTTAATCCTGATACCGGCGAAATCATTGTTAATGCGGGTGAAGAAATTACTGCCGAGCATGCAGCCCTTATAAAAGAAGCTGGCATTGCTGAAATTAACGTGAAACCGTTCATTACTGATGAAATTGTTTATATGTCAGCTGATGAGGAAGATCATTACACTATTGCGCAAGCTAACGCACGTATTGATGAACGTGGCCAATTGGCAGATAAACGTGTTTCTTCACGTCGTAATCAACAGTTCCGCTTCTCATCTGTACAACGGATTGACTATATTGATGTTGCTCCTCGTCAGATTGTGGGTATCTCAGCAGCGTTGATTCCTTTCCTTGACCATGATGATGCCAACCGTGCGTTGATGGGTTCAAACATGCAGCGCCAAGCCGTACCTTTGCTTAAACCAGATGTGCCGATTGTAAGTACAGGGATGGAACAACAAGCTGCTTACAACTCAGGCCAAATTGTGGTTGCGAGGGAAGATGGCGAAGTTGTTAATGTTACGGGCAAGTCGATTGTCGTTGTTGGTGACAATGGACCACAAACTTATACATTGCGTAAATATAATCGTTCGAACCAAAGCACTTGTATTGACCAACGCCCTGTTGTTGTCAAAGGACAACGTGTCAAAAAAGGCGAGGTTTTGGCGGATAGCTCTTCAACAGAATATGGTGAGTTGGCGCTAGGTCAAGATGTTTTGGTTGCTTTCCTTTCTTGGGAAGGGGGTAACTACGAAGATGCGATTCTCGTTAGCGAGCGTATGGTACGTGAAGATCGCTTCACCTCTGTCCACATTGAAAAACATGAAGTTGAGGCACGTGATACAAAATTAGGCCCTGAAGAGATCACCTATGATATTCCTAACGTTAGTGAAGATTCACTGAAAGATTTGGATGAACGTGGGATCATTCGGGTTGGTGCTGATGTCAATGAATTAGATATCCTCGTCGGTAAAATTACACCAAAAGGTGAAAAAGAGCTGAGCCCAGAGGAGAAATTGTTACGTGCTATCTTTGGTGACAAAGCCCGTGAAGTAAAAGATTCAAGTTTGCGTATGCCACATGGTTCTCGCGGTAAAGTTGTTGATGTTCATGTGTTTGATCGTCAGCATGATCGTGATTTACCCGCTGGTGTGGAAACGATGGTCCGTGTGAGTGTTGCTCAACGTCGTAAAATCTCAGTTGGGGATAAGATGGCTGGTCGTCATGGGAACAAAGGTGTTATTTCTAAAATTGTTCCGATTGAAGATATGCCGTACCTTGCTGACGGTACACCCATTGACATCATTCTCAGTCCACTTGGTGTTCCTGGTCGTATGAATATTGGTCAGGTGTTGGAAACTCATCTAGGTTGGGCTGCGCATCGTCTTGGCTTCCGTGCCATTACGCCTGTGTTTGATGGCGCTAGTGAGTTTGAAATTTCCGCGGAATTGGCTCGTGCTTGGTTGATGGAACGTGCTTGGGAAGTTGCCGTGAATTGGGCTTGGGACTGGCTTACAGAGATGGATTATGATTTGGAATCTCTTGGAGATGAAGATGAAGCACGCCGTCTCTTTGTTGTCGGTTGGCTCGGTGAAGAAGGGTATGATATTGAGCGTTTAGAAACAGATGAACGTTATGCCAAAACGGCCGTTGCTCGCGAATGGTTACGTGGTCGTGAATGGAACCCCGACGAAATTTTCCCAGAAGATGGTGACTCCTTCCATAAAAAGGATTGGACGCCAATCAATGGTGTTGCTGTTGAAGCTTGTGTTTGTGAATGGTATGCATTCATGGTTGAAAAACACAACGATCTTTTACCAGACGAACTTAAAGTTGATGTCCGCGCAACATCTCTGGAAGAATTAGAAGAGCTTTCAACGAAAATAACAACCTTGACTCATGATCCTTTGCCCATCTTAGGTAAAGAAAAACTTATTGATGGTAAAAGTGGTAAACCATTCGATCAGGCAGTGACTGTTGGCATCCTGCATGTACTCAAACTGGCCCATCTTATCGAAGATAAAGCACATGCACGTTCTACTGGACCGTACTCATTAGTCACCCAACAACCTTTAGGTGGTAAGGCTCAATTTGGTGGTCAACGTTTTGGTGAAATGGAAGTATGGGCGCTAGAAGCTTATGGCGCAGCACATACTTTACAAGAAATGTTAACCATCAAATCCGATGATGTTCAAGGGCGAGTTAAAACCTATGAATCTATCGTCAAAAATGAGCCAATTGAGGAGCCTGGTGTACCAGCTTCGTTCCGTGTACTTGTCAAAGAGTTACAAAGCTTGGGCTTGGCAGTAGAAGCCGTAACCGATGCAGGCGAGACATTGAATTTTGGTAAAGACGATGATAAGCGAAACCGTAAATTTACGGGCACAGGGTTAATGGATTTGGCGCGTAGTCGTCGTTAAAATGAGACGAAAATTAGCTAAATTGCTGTATTCGCTAATTCTTTGAACTTGTTGCATATTTTATTTGACAGTGGATATAACTGTGATATAATTTTGGTTCGTATGTTTGACCCTAGCAGGTAACTAATTGCGTAGTTACTAATTGAATAAATGAATTCACGTGGAGGCCATCGTGTCATAACGGCAACGATGGCCTTCATTTGTCGAGTAGTGGTGAAAATCCTACTCATGTTGGAATGAGAATGAAATCCTCTCGCGGCTTCAGCATTGCTTCGAGAGGATCAATTTTGTTTAGTGGATATATGCCATTTGAAGAGGATGGCAATATTAAGGAGATAGACAGAGTGCCTACGATTAATCAACTTGTACGGAAAGGTCGTAAAGCAAAAGGCAAAAAGAGTACAGCGCCAGCTCTGCAATGGACCTATAACTCTTTTAAACAACGCCGCACCCGTCAACCAAAGGGTGCTCCTCAAAAACGAGGAGTTTGTACACAAGTTAAAACGATGACGCCGAAAAAACCAAACTCAGCTTTGCGTAAAGTGGCACGTGTTCGTTTGACCAATCAAATTGAAGTAACAGCATACATTCCCGGCGAAGGACATTCTTTACAGGATCACTCGGTTGTTTTAATTCGCGGTGGACGTGTGAAAGATTTACCTGGTGTTCGCTACCACATCGTTCGTGGTACCTTGGATACTGGTGGCGTGCAAGATCGTAAGCAAGGTCGTTCGAAATACGGTGCGAAGGCATCTAAGTAATTAAGACGGAGAATGGGATATGCCAAGACGTAATAGTCCAGAAAAACGTATTGTAGCACCAGATTTGAAATATGACAGTATACATGTTTCTATGTTTGTGAACCGTTTAATGAAAAGCGGTAAGAAAAGTGTTGCACAACGTGTGTTGTACGATAGTTTTGATTTAATTGAGTCACGGGCGAATAAACCACCAATAGAAGTATTTGAACAAGCATTATCTAATGTACGTCCTTCTATCGAGGTTAAGGCGCGTCGTGTTGGTGGGTCTACTTATCAAGTACCCATTCCAGTTTCATCAGAACGTCAAGTTTCATTAGCGATGCGGTGGATACTTGCTGCTGCTCGTGGTCGTGGCGGACGTTCTATGGCGGAAAAATTAGCGAACGAATTTATGGATGCGGCCAATAGTCAAGGTGCTGCTGTCAAGAAGAAAGACGATACGCACCGTATGGCAGACGCTAACCGTGCATTCTCGCACTTCCGTTTCTAAAAAACAGGTTTAGTTATGAGCGGTATAAATTTAGAAAAAATTCGCAATATCGGCATTATCGCCCATATTGATGCGGGTAAGACAACAACAACTGAACGTATTCTCTATTACACGGGTGTGATTCACCGTATGGGTGAAGTACATGATGGCGCAGCCACCATGGATCATATGGTGCAAGAGCAGGAACGTGGTATTACCATTACCTCTGCTGCGACCACAACGTCATGGCTAGATCATCAGATTAATATTATTGATACACCTGGCCATATTGACTTTACTGCAGAAGTACAACGTAGTCTTCGTGTATTAGATGGTGGCGTTGTTGTTTTTGATGCTGTAGCTGGTGTTGAGCCTCAATCAGAAACTGTATGGCGGCAAGCTGATGATTACAATGTGCCCCGCATTTGTTTTGTTAACAAAATGGATCGGACTGGCGCTGACTTTGTGCGCACCATTGGTATGATTCGTGAGCGTCTAGGTGCAAACCCAATTGCAGTTCAATTACCAATTGGCGCTGAGGCTGACTTCAAAGGCATCGTTGATTTGTTAACGTTGGAAGCAACCATTTGGGATGAAGATGGCTCCAACCCGCAATCTGTAGATGTTCCTGCTGATATGGTTGATGCTGTAGAAGAAGCACGGAGTATTATTTTAGAACGCATTGTTGAAACAGATGATGCGTTGATGGAACGCTATTTTGAAGGTGAGGAAATCACAGCTGAGGAGTTGCGTGCTGCTTTGCGTAATGCAACAGTCAATAATCAAGTGACTCCTGTATTGTGTGGAACGGCTTTGCGGAACAAAGGTGTACAACGGGTATTAGACGCAATTGTACATTATTTACCATCGCCACTTGATGTACCTCCAATCAAAGGGAAAAATCCGGATACAGGTGAAGAAGAAAGTCGTAAGGCTGATGATAATGAACCCTTGTCAGCACTTGTATTTAAGATTGTAACCGATCCATATGTGGGTAAACTCGCTTATTTCCGTGTTTATTCTGGTGTGTTGCGATCCGGTGACACAGTTACTAATAGTAGCAAAGGCAAAAAAGAACGTATTGGTCGTATTTTGCGGATGCATGCTGATCATCGTGAAGATTTGAAAGAGGTTCATGCTGGTGATATTGCGGCGACGCTTGGTTTGAAAACAACCTTTACCGGTGAAACTTTATCGGATGCAAAAGCACCTGTTTTGCTGGAAGCGATTGATTTTCCTGAACCTGTTATTAACTTGGCTATTGAACCCAAAACCAACAAAGATCAAGAAAAAATGGGTATCGCTTTGAAGGCTTTGTCGGAAGAAGATCCAACTTTCCAAATTAAAGTAGATGAACAAACCGGTCAAACCGTTCTGTCTGGTATGGGTGAGTTACATCTTGAAGTTTTGGTTGATCGGATGTTGCGTGAGTTTAAGGTGGCAGCCAATGTTGGTCAACCACGTGTTGCCTACCGAGAAACAATTACCAAGACTGTTGAAAAGGCAGAGGGACGTTTTGTTCGTCAATCTGGTGGTCGTGGTCAATTTGGGCATGTCATTCTTAAGGTGGAACCATTGGAACCAGGATCTGGCTTTATTTTTGAAAATGCTATTGTTGGTGGTGTGATTCCCAAAGAGTATATTAAACCAGCAGAAGATGGTGTTAGAGAAGCCTTGGAAAGCGGTGTTATTGCTGGTTATCCCATTGTAGATGTTAAAGCGACACTTTACGATGGTTCTTTCCATGATGTGGACTCTTCTGAAATGGCCTTTAAGATTGCTGGTTCGATGGCAATGAAAGATGGTGTACAACATGGGCGCCCGATTTTGTTAGAGCCAATCATGAAAGTGGAAGTGGTTGCACCTGAAGAGTATACCGGTGATGTTATTGGTAATATTTCTTCTCGCCGTGGCATGATTGATGGTATGGAGATGCGGACCGAGGGGTTGCAATCTATTAAAGCAAGAGTGCCATTGGCCGAAATGTTCGGTTACGCGACACGTTTGCGTTCGATGACGCAAGGTCGCGGTACATTTACGATGGAATTTGAGCATTATGCCCCTGTAAGTGAGGAAATTGCTCAGGCTGTGAAAAGCGGCCGTTAATTTTTGAAAATTTGACTGATGATTCTCAGTCAGTTTAGTGAGATAAGCAAGTCATATTAAACGCAAGAGGAAAGGGATATTATGGCAAAAGAAAAGTTTGTGCGCGAAAAACCACATGTGAATATCGGCACCATCGGTCATGTTGACCATGGGAAAAC
>JBNKHS010000017.1:0-20979 GCA_050290485.1 Promineifilaceae bacterium (SeqCode)
ATCGACCGACACTTTAATGGGGAGTTGTTGCAACTGCGATTGCAAGCCTCGCAAAATGGAAAATATATTTTCTTGCCCAAAGCAACGCTCTGAATCTTTATCATCTCGACTTAAGCGCAACAGAATCAACTCAGCGGAACTTTCTTTTGCTTTTTCAATCGCAGAACTCACCGCCGAATCTAATAAATACCAACTATCAAACGGAAGGAGAACCTTCTTATAAGTTGGCTTATCACCTTCTAAAAAGCCATGTTGCAAATGCAAATCATCAGAAAATGATGGGTCAACAGAAGTAGAAATCATGGAAGCTTCCTCCCCATAGGGTCCTTCAACAAAATCTTCTGCATCAGGATCACTATGCCAGATAAAATCATTCACCAAATAAACATATCGATAACTATCATTGCTTTCTAAATCAACCGTTGCCAACCACTCACCATTTTCTGAGAGCTTTAACGGTGTTGTGCCCCGTTGCCAATCATTAAAATCACCAAGTAGCTCAACAGAAACCTCATCAAAAAAAGGTTTTGAAAATATGACACGCATCTTATTCTCATCTATCAACTGTTTGAATGGCATGGTAAAACCCTCAAAACACTACGTTGAACGATGTGCAATGAATACTACTATGTTGGGTAGGAAAAGTGGCTCATTTGCTGTCACAAACAATTGGTCAAATGAATTGTTTGTGCTGTTTGGAGATCATTACTTCAATCAAATATGCAGGTTCATAAACTCCAAAACGAGTCCCATTCAGTGTAAAATATTATACGCCAAAATACAATAGGACTCGCTTTTTCATCATTTAATTTAATCTAGGGCGCTTTCTTTACAGTCTCCACTTACCCGCCGAGACGATACATCTCTGCACCTTTTGCTGGAACGCGTGTAAAGGATGTACGCAACTCAGAATATCGATCCGTTCGATTTTGCCAAACACCTGTGATTAAAGCAAACAGCTCTTCATCTGTTGCTCCTGCTCGCATCGGCCCCCGCAAATCTGTATTAGAATGGGCAAACAAACAAGTGTAATATTCTCCAGCACTAGAAAGACGGGCTCGCGTACAATCACCACAAAACGGCTTGGTTACAGAAGCAATGATGCCTATTTCGCCTGTGCCATCCACATAACGATACCGCCGCGCAACCTCACCCACATAATTAGGATCCGTCGGTTCCACGGGCAATTCTGCATTGATCATCTCCAAAATTTCACCAGCAGTGACAACATCTTCCATTTGCCATCCATTTAAATTGCCAACATCCATGTATTCAATGTAACGAAGAATATGTCCTGTTCCTTTGAAAAATTTAGCCAAATCGACAATTGTATGATCATTCACGCCTTTCTTGACCACACAATTGATTTTCATTTGCTCAAAGCCAGCTTTTTCTGCAGTTTCGAATCCATGCAAAACTTGCGCAACAGTTGAGCGATTCCCATTCATTTGCTGAAACACATCATTGTCTAAGGAATCCAAGCTAATCGTTAGGCGGTGCAGCCCTGCATCTTTTAATGCTTGTGCATGTCTATCCAAATAATAAGCATTCGTTGTCAAGGCTAAATCCTCAATCCCTTCGATCTGTGCGAGACGCGAAATCAGTGGTGGTAAATTCGGCCGTAACAGAGGCTCCCCACCTGTTAATCTAAATTTGGTTACACCAAGCTGCGCAAACAATGTTGCCAACCGTACAATTTCATCATCAGACAACAGCATTGCTTTTGGCAAAAAATCATAATCTGCACCAAAAATTTCTGCTGGCATGCAGTGCGGGCAACGAAAATTACATTTATCAATGACAGAAATTCTTAAATCTCGAATTGGACGGCCGAATTTGTCAGAAATAGTAGATGACATAGTGAACTCCAATGTTCTATATAGTCAGGCAGGTAGTTAAATTATTACATCCATAAAAGCACAAACCATCCTCATCTACCATTCAGAGTTTTAGTGCTTTCATATAACGATTTTAGTGCAAAATAGCAAACAGTGTAATATTTCACGCAGAACCATCATTAAGAAAACGTTTAAAAGGAAAACGAAAAGCAGTTTGAATAGAAACAGTTTGGAATCTTTTTCGTTCCCCTAAAAGCAAATTCCAAAACAGCGTCTGTTTTCAAGATCTTTTCTGGAATTTACTTAAGGATAGATAATTAGTAGGTAAATCATCTTCAATTCATCCTGCCCTACAATAGATTATCTGTATAATTTCAAATCGATCATTATTGGTAGACTAAGTGTTGATACAAGAATTCCAAAGTTTTGAAATTTTAAAGGTATAAATCAAACACCACTTAGATTTTTAGATGTGAAAGACACTACGTGTCTTACAAGGAGCGCAAATTGCGATCATCAAACTCAAATTTACCTAACTGGTTAACTTTTGCTTTATCTAGTGCTTTTTTATTTTCAGCTATCGCTGTACTTGTTTTTGCTTACCTTACATTCCGCGTGGTCCTCAGCCGACCACTCAATCCATTAGAACGTTCTGCGTCTGATGTTGCCGGCGTCGACCTAAATTTAGAACAAGCGGGGCCTCCTCCTGTACCCACAATGGCATTTGGGGAACCAACACCAACACTTATTCCAACAAATGAACCATGGACAGGAGAAGATCGCGTCAATATTTTGCTTATGGGGATCGATCGCCGTCCGGGTGAAGCATTTATTTCACGCACCGACTCAATGATCTTAGCCTCAATCGATCCTGTTAATAAAACCGCCTCTATGCTCTCGATTCCACGTGATTTGTATGTTGTTATTCCTGGATACGGCCGTGATCGAATCAACACGGCTTTTGTATATGGCGCTGCTGGTGATAACCCCTTGGCAGGGGCAGCAATGGCAATGCAAACAGTTGAGTATAATTTAGGCGTTCCTGTACACCATTACATCATGGTCGATTTTAGTGCCGTTACAAATGGCATTGATGCGCTAGGGGGCATTGATGTTTATGTGCCTTATGAAATAAATGATCCCACTTATCCTGATATGAACTATGGGTTTGATCCATTATATATCCCTTCGGGTTTGCAACATTTTGATGGGCAAACGGCATTGAAATATGCACGTACTCGTCATGGTGACAGCGACATTAACCGCGGACAACGTCAACAACAGGTGATTCTTGCGGCGCGGGACAAAGCGCTAGGGCTTGGTGTTACCAATATGATGACACGGGCACCATCTCTCTATAACCAACTGGAACGCGGTATTCGCACCGATTTAAGTCTTGATCAGTTGATTAAATTAGCGAATGTAGCTAGTCAAGTACCTGAGGACAATATTCGCAGCGAAGTCATTGGTTTTGATTTGGTCTCTAGTTACCGTACAGAACAAGGTGCATCTGTCCTGGTTTTGGATAATGAAAAAGCAGCTGCATTAATTCAAAGTTTGTTTTATGAATAAATTCTCTGTTCTGTTTTCATGATTCATGATTCGGTTATACTGTTACTAGTATTGCGTAATACTAAATAGTGGGACAACTCGCAACAACTATTTTGCACAAATATACTGGACATTGTGAGTTACAAAGTGGAATCGTAAAAATCATCATCTGTTCTTTAGTAACTTTTTATGTTTCCAGTAATTAGTGATTTCTGATAACTGAATTAGGGTGAGAAAAATGAATCGTGAAGAATTCCGTAAACGGCTGGCAGAACGGCCGTTTTTGTTTGATGGTGCAATGGGTACCTTATTACATTCGCGCGGTATTGCCGTGGAAAGCTTAGATGCTGTCAACGTCCACAACCCCGCCATCGTTGCCGAAGCACATCGTGCCTACATTGATGCCGGAGCAGACATCATCGAAACCAATACATTTGGTGCAAATCGGTACAAACTAGCAGAACATGGCTTGCAAGACGAGGTTGTTGCTGTCAATAAAGCCGCTGTCAATATTGCTAAAAAAGTCATCGAAGGTGCATTCAAAGGAACACTCCTGGCGGGTTCGGTTGGGCCATTAGGAGTACGACTGGCACCATTGGGGCGTGTCTCTGTTGCTGAGGCAAAAGAAGCTTTTGCTGAACAAATTCAAGTGCTGATTGATAGTGGTGTCGATTTTATTGTCCTAGAAACAATGTCTGACCTATATGAGGTAAAAGCGGCTGTTAAAGCAGCACGGAATATTAGCGCAGACATTCCCATCGTCGCCCAAATGACTTTTACACGCGATGATCGCACCTTACTCGGTGATAACCCCAGTAAAGTTGCCCATCGTTTAGCCAAGCTCGATGTCGATGCGATTGGGGTCAATTGTAGTGGTGGCCCTTCCCAGGTGTTACGTATTATTAGCACCATTCGTCAAGCAGAACCTGAAATGATTTTATCCGCCATGCCCAATGCAGGTTGGCCTGAACAAACATTACAAGGGCGGGTGATGTATCCTGCAACACCAGAATACTTTGGGAAATATGCTGTCGGATTAACAGAAGCTGGCGTACGATTGGTTGGAGGCTGTTGTGGTACAACAGATGCTCATATTGCCGCAATGCGCCATGCTATGGATACTCCAGGACATGAATCTGTTAGATTACCAATCATTCGTATCGTCGAGCAAGAAGAAAAAACAGATACGGCCGTTGCTGAGGAACCCTCACGATTAAAAACCTATTTTGACAGCGGCACGTTTGTAATTACCGCCGAAATGCGCCCCCCTCGCGGTGTTTCTACAAATAAATTACTTCATGCCGCTTTTACACTTAAAGAGGCAGGTGCCAATATCCTCAATATTGCCGACACACCAGTCGCCCAAATGCGGATGAGTGCTTGGGCCGCTGCCCGCGTTGTCCAAAAAGAAGTTGGGTTGGAAACGATCCTCCACTTCCCTACCCGAGGACGAAATTTGCTGCGCATCCAAGGGGATCTACTAGCAACCTATGCCCTTGGCCTACGCAACTTGTTTGTCACCATGGGTGATCCCACTCGTATTGGCGATTATCCTGAAGCCATGGATACGTACGATATTGTCCCTACTGGTCTCATTCAACTGATCAAACAACAGTTTAACAGTGGTGTCGACAAAGCGGGACGTACCATCGATCAACCGACAAACTTCATGGTTGGTTGTGCGCTCAGTCTCACCCCCCGTGATGTTGATCGGGAAATGAAATTGCTGCGCAAAAAGATTAAAAATGGCGCCGATTTTGCGCTGACCCAGCCTGTTTTCGATGCCAAAAAAGCAAAGGCGTTTCTTGATTTGTATGAAGAACGTTATGAAGAACCGATGATTCCAATTATTGCGGGGATGTATCCGTTGTATAACGGCCGTAATGCAGAATTCCTGCACAATGAAGTCCCGGGCATGGAGATTCCAGAGGAACAACGGCAGCGGATGCATAATGCGCAAAATCCGAAAGCAGCGGGTGTGCAAATTGCGCAAGAGACGTTGGCCGAGATACGGCCGTTTATTCAAGGGGTATATATGATGCCGGCCTTCAGTCGTTACGATCTTGCCGCCGAGGTTCTTGATATTCTGCCATCCCTATAATTGTTGTGAAGATTAGTTTTGCATTTCAGTGAGCGTGGTTTTGCATTTCAGTGAGATTAGTTTTGCATTTCAGTGGCGTGGTTTTGCAATTCATTGGGCCATAAAATGAAAAATGACCTCTACTGCAAAATATCACTTAACTTCCTTATCATCTCAATCAGCTTACCGACAAGCTAGATAAATTCTGTGCAAATAAGATTTTTGAAAGCTAGATGGGGTCATCAGGATTGAAATAAAAAGTCCAGATGGGAACAATAGAATTGCTACCATCTGGACTTTTTCTAATCCAACCTGGAATAGTTTTTAAGCCAACAATTTTGTTACTTGTTGACTATTGTTTTTGCTTCTTGAAGTGGAAGTATGACTGTATCCCCACATCAGTTCTCATACACTTCATGATTGGCAATTACCACACAGACCATGTAATTCCAAAAGATGGCTTTGCACTTGAAAATTATATTTTTGGCTCAACTCTTCCAGTAGATCTCCCGCTGAACACTCATCAAACTCAATAACATTGTTGCAACGCACACAAATCAGGTGATGATGATGACCGTCGGACATCAAAATGTAATGGGCCGCGCCTGTTCCCTGAAAAATCGGCCGTAGCTGCCCCAATTCACACAACAACTCTAGTGTGCGATAAACTGTCATACGGCCTACTTGAGGGGCAACATGACGTACCTGCGTTGCCAAATCATCCGCTGTAATATGCCCCCCAGAAGCGACAAGCTGTTCAATTATCACGCGTCGTGCCGCCGTTACCCGATTGCCATTTTCACTTAACGTATTCGCCAACTGCTTAACTTGTTTATCCATTATTCACAACCCTTAACCCAGTTTGTGCCATAGAATGCCACGTCTGGGCACAAGCAAAAAGACCAATAGAAAAATCAATGTTGCCACCAAAACAACGGCCGCTCCAGAAGCAATATTCAAATAAAAAGAAGCATAGACACCAATAATGCCAGAAACGGCACCGATTATGGCAGCAATTGTCATCATGCTTGGTAAACGGCGTGTCATCAAAGATGCAGTTGCTGCAGGAGTGACAAACATCGCTAACATAAGGGCAATACCTACTACCTGCAACGAGGTTACGATGGTAACGGCAATCAAAATGAGCAATAAATAGCGCAAAAATGTTGTTGGCAAACGCAGCGTAGTTGCCAAAATTTGGTCAAAAGAAATTACCAAAAACTCTTTATAAAATAAAGCAATTGTTAGCAAAACAACCGAAGCAAGCACAGCAATAACAACTAGATCGGATACGGAAACGCCCAATAAATTACCAAATAAGAAGTGCGCTAAATCAACGGTATAGTTGCCACTTGTGGAGAGCAAAGCAATGCCTAAAGCAAACAAACCTGCAAAAATTACACCAATTGCCGTATCTTCTTTTAATTCGCCGCGTTCAGTTAACCAACCAATACCCAAAGCGGTCAGAATGCCAAAAATAAGTGCCCCAATCGCCAATGGCCATCCCAGCAGAAAAGCAATGACAACTCCGGGCAAAATAGTATGTGCCAACGCATCGCCAAAAAAGGCCATCCCCCGCAAGACAACATAGGTCCCTAATACAGAGCAAACGACGCCTACAATGATTGCGGCAATAATTGCACGAACAATAAAACCAAATTGTAATGGCTCGAAAATTAAATCTAACACATCTATCCTCTATATGCCTTTAACAAATTCTCAGAGGTTAAAACGGCCGTTCCTTCCCCCATCGCCATAATCTTCTTATTCAACAACATGACACGATCAAACTTCTCACCAGCTAAATGCAAGTCATGAGTTGCCAGCATAACAGTGACGCCATCCACTTTGAGACTTGCCAATATATCAAAGATCGCTTCTTGGCTCGGCAGATCTAACCCTGTCAATGGTTCATCAAAAAGCAACAAGTTGGCATCTTGGGCCAAAGCACGGGCAATAAACACACGTTGCCGCTGCCCTCCAGACAATTCCCCTATTTGCTTATTTACCAAATGCTCTGCACTAACTCGCTGCAAAGCATGCAATACAATCTCATGATCTCGTTTACTTGGACGACGAAACAGGCCAATCTCCTTGATACGCCCCATCATCACCACATCCCGCACGGACACGGGAAACGACCAATCAATTTGATTGCTCTGCGTAACATAGGCAATACAGATATGTTTGTCCGGTTCAGAGCCAAGCATTTCGATTTTGCCTTCATCTGGCTTGAGAATACCTGCCAACAGTTTAAATAAGGTACTCTTCCCTGCCCCATTTGGCCCCACAATCGCAATCTGCTCACCTGCATCCACCTCAAAGGAAAGATTTTCTAAAGCCTTTGCCTGTGATTCTGTCTTGCCCAAACTAGCGTAAGCGACAGATACGGCCGTAACCTTCAACAATGGTACATCAATGATATGCTCCGTTCCTTTATAAAACAGGGCTTCCATAAATACTCCGATTTAATGATATTTAGTATCAAAATTATAACAAAGGTTCTCCAATTAGCCATCACTTCACTCCCTAAATCAAATCCTATTCATAACCGATTGATTTCATTCGATATATTCACACAAAACCCAAAATGCAGTATCATGTCAGAGTCTCAGTAAACCGTCTTGGTGATCCACCACAAAACATCACCAACCCACCCAAAAGGAGAACACCCATGTCAGGAATAGGAATATGCCCCGGACTTGTCCTCGGCTTTATTGCTTGGTTTTTCTTGCGCTATGTTCTTTCTGGTTTTTACACGGTAGACCAGAATGAACGTGCTGTAAAAACGAGTTTTGGTCGTGCCGTTCGCTTAGGCAAAGGCACAACATTAGATGATCCCGTTTCCGATGCCCTTAATGAAAAAGATCGGGAACGATATAGCTATCCCATTGTTCAAGTAATTCAACCGGGTGGCCCATACTTTAGATGGCCCTGGCAGAAAATTCATAAAGTAACTATTGCCACACAAACAATGAATATGGCCCTCGATCTAGAAACACCAACAGCAAATCATAACGGAACAGAACTCGATGCAGTGACGAAAGATCAACTCAATATTGGTCTTTCTGGGCAAATTCGTTTTCAGCCTAGCGAACGCAACTTGTACGCTTATTTATTTGGTGTCAAAAGACCCATCGTGCATGTTATGGGTTATTTTATTTCGATCTTACGCCAACGAATCGCTAGTTTTGAGGCTGAAAACAGCACCTTGCTAGAAAACTTAGAAGATGACAGCAATGGTGAAATCGAAATTGATGTTGCCTTACTAGGCGATGTGTCAATCAACGATTTACGTAAAAACCTTAACGAAATTAATGTCTTTATGGAACAAGAGTGTGCTTCTGCTGAAGCAAGATATGGTGTTGAGCTTGATGCATCACTCATTACAGAAATCGATCCACCAGCAGCAGTAGAATCAGCCTTAGCCGCAATTAATACCGCATACAATGAAGTTCATTCAGACATCAGTCTGGCCAAGGCAAAGGCAGACCAAACGATTGTACAATCAAAACGGGCTGTAGAAATCGAAACCTTAACGGCCCAAGCTGAAGTCGAACCCTTAAACTCTTTAGCCGAACAACTTGCCCTACTCAAGGAACATGGACCAGAAGTGCTGGAAGCGTATCTACGTAATGTCCGCCTTGATCTTTATAAAAAAGCCAAAAACGTCATTGTCGAGGTGGAAAAATGATTCAAGAACTCCTTTTAGCTTTCCCAGCAGCTATCTTTGGCTTCTTTCTCTTTTTAATCGGCGAACCCATCCTCCGTGGTTTATTACGACTCTTTGGTGTTTATGCAGTTGTTGAAGAAGGTACATGCCATGTCTATGTCTTGTTTGGCAAGGTTGTTGGCATTTTCCCTGAACCAGGACTGCAGTTGTTATGGCTCAAAATGGGGCCAAAAGCAATCCTCGTTCGTTGGATTGGAGATCGCCATGTACTCGACATGCGCTTAGACCAAACGTATCTGCGTAGTTTGCCTGTCAATGCAGAAGAAGGTGCTCCGATGGGTATTGGTGTTTGGTATGAAATGCATGTCACCGATCCTGTCGCTTATCTTTTCAAAAACACTGATCCTCGCGGCTCACTTTCGGCTAACGTGCGCAATGCCACTGTACGTACATTAAGCAATATGAAATTGGAAGATATGCTCGAAACACGCCACACGATGAGTCGTACTGTTCGAGCGGAAGTTTCCCCAAAATCTGAAGAATGGGGATATAGACTTGGCTCGGTTTATATTCGTAAAGTTCATTTCCGCGATGCAGGTATGATGCAGCAAATTGAAGAAAAGGTGGTCAATCGTTTACGCCAAGTGACCTCGGCGATCACGCAAGACGGGGAGAATCGGGTTAACATTATCACCGGTTCTGCTGAGCGCAAAGCAGCTATTGAGTTTGCTAGAGCCAATGCGATGCGCCCCAAAATTGTAGGGGAAGCACTCAATGAAATAGGGAAAGATCCTGATGTCTCTAAAGTTATGTTTGAAATTTTAGAAATGGAAAATCTTTTAGATGGGGACACTGAAATTACGATTATTCCTAAAGGGAATGACTTTATGAAGCAAATTTTGAGTGCAAATGCGGCCGAATCTTAAGTTTTTTGTTTAACGAGGCGATGGTACAGAAACGGCCGTTTCTGTACCATCGCCCTTTTCTCCTAAATTCATTCATCAACATTTTGTTGATTGACGTTTTACAATCCCATCCTAAAATTAGCAATTGTAATCATTTTCGTAAGGTAAAGCGTAATTTAGTATAGTTACATTTATCGTCGGGCAATTGCCCATCTTGGGAGAAGGAACTGAATAGCAATCGTCGAAGCAGTCACAAACAATCCCTCATTGCTGAAGTTTTTGTTTTAACTGTGGAGCCGATCCAAACCTAGTATTGTATTTATTTAACACTTGACAAGCATCCCCTGCTCGTCAACATATTCACTCAAGAGAGCAAATTAGATAAGCGTTAGGTTCTCTTGCACGAATAGGAGGAAAATTTGAATACCCCACGATTAAAACATATTTTTTTGTTACTCTTTGTGCTGGTAACGGCCGTATTTTTAGGCACAATCTCCACGGCTGGCGCAGCAACGACTGACCTCATTATTTCCGAATATGGTGAAGGATCAGGATTTAATAAATACATTGAAATTTATAATGGTACAGGCGCATCCGTCGATCTTTCAGATTACGAAGTTTGGCGAATTAGCAATGGTGGCAATTGGCCTGAAGCAACCATTCCCTTATCCGGCACATTAAATGATGGTGAAGTATTAATTGTTTATAATCCAGGCAATTCCACTACCCCAGTTTCACCAGTCATCTCATCAGCTGGTGATTTACAAATCTCTTCCGGTAACTTATCACACAATGGGGATGATGCTATTGGCTTAGCCAAAAATAGCACACTCATTGATGCAGTTGGTGAAGATGGCGCTGACCCAGGTTCAGGCTGGGATGTTGCTGGCACAACAAATGCAACAGCCGACCATGTCATTGTACGCAAAGACACAGTTTGCTCTCCAAACACCAACTGGACAGCTTCTCGTGGTACCAATACCACAGATTCTGAATGGATTGTTCTCAATAACGAAGATTGGAGCAACATTGGTATCCATACAGCCAGCTGCAATGGTGGTGCCGATACAGCCCCATCTGTCGCCAGCACATCCCCCACCCTTGGCGAAACTGGCGTTGCCGTTAACACCAATATTGACATCAACTTCAGCGAAGCCGTAAACGTTGCTGGCAATTGGTTTGATGTAACCTGTGTCAACAGTGGGAATCATGCCGCTGTCGTCACTGGTGGCACACAAAACTACACCTTAAATCCTGATGTTGACTTCGCAAACAGTGAAGTTTGCACCCTGACCGTCAATGCCGCCAATGTAACCGATATAGATGGTACTCCTGATAACATGGCAGCAAACCACATTATTTCCTTTACAACAAGCACTCTTGCCGCACCCAGTTTGGTTATCAACGAAATCAATGCAGATCCTGACTCAACCAATGGGGATGCGAACGGAGATGGTACCGCCCACTTTGGCGATGATGAATTTGTCGAAATTTATAACGATTCTGGCGTAGATATTGATGTAAGTGGCTGGACTTTAAGTGATGGCTTTGGTGTTCGTCACACCTTCCCCGCCAACAGCATTGTTCCCAATCAATGTGCAATACTGGTCTTTGGTGGGGGCACACCAACTGGATCTTTTGGTGGTGCAGTCGTACAGACAGCTAGCAGTGGTACGCTTGGCCTTAACAATGGAGGCGACACCGTCACCTTAAATGATGGTGGGCAAGATCAGGCCACAGCGGGATATGGTAGTGCAGGTGGGAACAATCAATCCCTCACCTTAGATCCCGATATAACAGGTGCTACTTTTGTGCAACATACAGGGGCAACAGGCTCTGGTGGCGCATTATTCTCTCCTGGCACAATGATTGATGGCACCCAATTCGCTGGTTGCCCAATATCCGCTTTTATCAACGAAGTTCGTATTAACAAAACAAGTACGGAAGCAGATTTCTTTGAAATCCAAGGGGCAGCAGGAACCAGCTTAGACTCACTCACCTACCTCGTCCTGAGTGGTGAATATGAGCCAGGCTCTGTTGATTTTGCAATTAGTCTTGCAGGAATGAGTATCCCAGCCGATGGGTTCTTTGTCGCTGGTGGTGCAAACACTGCTAGCACCTATGGCATTACGCCTGACCTAAGTGTTGAATTTGACTTCTTTGGCAGCCCATCTACACATATGATTGTTGCCAACTACACAGGAACAGATGCCGACGATTACGACACAAATAACGATGGTGTACTTGACAGTACACCGTGGTCATATGTTGCCGACTCTGTCTCCTTAATAGATGGTGATGGCAATACAGACTACTCCTACAGTAGTGTTGTCGTTGGTCCAGATGGCAACTTCACCCCTGCAGGCACTTACCGCTGTGACGATGCCCCTGCAGGAACCTTCGATAACAATCAACTAGATTTTGGTTCTGCCAATGGCACCCCGGGCGAAAGCAACGCATTGCTTTGTTTACCAATTCCAACTGATCTAAAAATCCATGACATTCAAGGAACTGGGTTAAATGTAACCAATCCAGGCGAACTTGTTCGTGTTGAAGCTGTCGTTGTTGCCGACCATCAAGGTAGCAATGAATTACGTGGATTCTTCATCCAAGAAGAAGATAGCGATGTTGATGCTGATTCAATGAGTTCAGAAGGTATCTTTGTGTATTGTGGCGGCTGTTCTGTTGCTGTCTCTGAAGGCGATCTTGTGGAAGTCGTTGGGATTGCTGAGGATTTCTTCAGCATGAGCCAAATTGATATACCTGAAGCAGGGCTTGCTGGTGGTGTAAGCGTTGTTAGTTCAGGCAACATGGGCTTGGTTACACCAGCATCGGTTGATTTACCAGCCCCTGCCTCAACCACAGCTGAAGGTACTTTCGAACAACTTGAAGGGATGCTCGTCACCTTTGTCGATGAGCTGACCGTCACCGAATATTTTCAACTGGCTCGCTTCGGACAAATTGTCTTGTCGGAAGGTGGCAAGCTGCGTCAATATACAAATGATAACCTGCCATCAGCTGCAGGCTATTCTGCTCACTTAGCAGATATTGCCGCTCGTCAAATTATCTTGGATGATTTGAACAACGCACAAAACATCGATCCAGTTTATCATCCACAACCCAATGGTTTCTCCACCACCGATTATGTGCGCGGTGGCGATACCGTAACAAACTTAACAGGTGTCATGCATTGGTCCTATCCTGGCAGTGGCGCCAATACATGGCGCATCCGCCCACAAGTAACCAATCCTGTCTCCTTCACGCACAGCAATCCACGTCAAGCTGCACCAGATGATGTTGGTGGCAATGTAAAAGTAGCGACATTAAACGTGTTGAATTACTTCACTACCATTGACCTGACTAGCGACAACAATAGTGGTGATTGCGGCCCATCGGGAACCATGGATTGTCGTGGGGCTGATAGTGCTGCTGAATTACAACGTCAAACCGACAAGTTAGTAGCAGCTCTCAATGGCATGGATGCTGATATCGTTGGCTTGGTTGAATTGGAAAATAATGCAACAGCTTCATTACAAGCAATTGTCGACGCCTTAAACGTTGTTTCAGCCAAGAACTATGCCTATGTAAACACAGGTACGATTGGTGACGACGCGATTAAAGTCGGTATCATCTACAATGCAGACGTTGTCTCGCCATCTGGGGCATATGCAATCTTAGATAGCAATGACTTCATCGATCCGAACAATACTGGTTCTCCACGTAATCGTCCAGCATTGGCGCAAACTTTTGAGGTTACCAATTTAGCTAATGCCAGCTTTGGGGCTAAATTCACAGTTGTTGTCAACCACCTTAAATCTAAAGGATCAGGGTGTGGTGCTGGTGATGATGACACGACTACGGGTCAAGGTAATTGTAATTTAACGCGTACATTGGCAGCACAACGCCTTGTCGATTGGTTAGCAACTGATCCAACAAGCAGTAATGATCCTGATATGATCATTTTGGGTGACATTAACTCATATGCGATGGAAGATCCGATTCAAGCTATCATTGCTGGTTCTGACGACACAGCAGGTACAACCGATGATTTCACCAATTTGATCAATTTGTTTGGTGGACCCTCTGCTTACAGTTATGTCTTTAGTGCTCAATGGGGTTACTTAGACCATGGTTTGGCAAATGCGCCATTAACCACGCAAGTAACTGGTGCCACAGAATGGCATATCAATGCAGACGAAGTGAATTTGCTTGATTACAATGATGAGATTCAAGATGCGGGAGAAGCTTCATTCGAAGCAAAACCAAGTACGACTACATTGTACGCACCAGATCCTTATCGTGTTTCTGATCACGATCCATTGATTGTTGGCCTAAACGCTTCTCCCTACATTTTGAATGGGGATGGTTGTATTGTGATTGCCTTGGAAGGGTCTCCATTTGATGGGTTTGCAACGGTTGTAGAAGCGAATAACGGCCGTTTCGATGCCCGCGATTGGAAACATGAACATGGCTTGCCCGTCGACACCTGCTTCGAGATTCATGGTACAAACAGCAATGATCGCATCTATGGCGCTTATGCGGATGACACCATCTTTGGTTATGATGGCAACGATAAATTGTATGGTAGAGATGGTAATGATGCATTGTATGGTGGCCCCGGAAACGATTACTTAAATGGTAATTTAGGTGACTTCGACCGGATGTACGGCGATGATGGCAACGATCGTCTCATTGATGGTGATGGTGTGATTGCAGCACATGGTGGCAATAACAATGATACATTGGTTATTACCCTTCGTTATGGCTGGTTATCACCAGATGGACAATTCACCTTTGATGGCATCACCGCAGGATATGGCAATGATACCGTTCGCTTAACGCTCAAAGACCAAACGGGACATTATTTTGTTACCATCTCTGGTGACGAATATGATGTTCCACCTTCACCTGATGAAGGAAATGATGTTTTGAATCTGCGTGGACACATTACACCTGATTCCGAATTCATCAAGTTCGAGCGAACCAATATTAGATAGGTTGCTCGTATAACTTAGTCAAAAGAGGTTGTTGCCTTCGGGTGACAACCTCTTTTTGTTTTTACAGAATGGACAGTTATTATTAAGAAAAGGAGATCTTATGATGGCAGAGATGAGATACGGCCGTATTCCCCAAAGTAATAAAAATATATCCAAAATTGTGCAAGGAACAGCCTTCCTAAAAACAGGCACGAAAGCAGCGCATTTTGCATATTTGGATCAAATCTATGAGCGTGGCTGTACGGCCGTAGATACAGGACAAAGTTATGGCAAAGGGGAAAGCGAACGTGTATTAGGAGAGTGGATACAAAGCAGGAATATTCGCGAGAATATTTTTGTCCTCAGCAAATGCGGCCACCCCACCATTGATCGGGATCGTGTAACACCTTTTGACATTACCGCTGATTTACATGATTCTCTTGCTCGGTTACGCACCGACTATATCGATCTTTATCTTCTGCATCGAGACGATAGGACAAAACCTGTTGGCCCGTTGGTAGAACGATTTAATCAGCACATTCGTGAAGGAAAAATTTTGGCTTATGGGGGATCAAACTGGACAGCCCAACGGATTGCGGAAGCGAACGATTATGCGCAACAGCATGGGCTAATTGGTTTTGCCGCTAGCAGTCCACAATTTAGCTTAGCTGCACCAACAATTGAACCGTGGCCAGGATGTTTATCGATTAGTGGCGCAAATGGGACAGCAGATCGCCGATGGTATCAACAAGAAAATTTACCTCTATTTGTTTGGTCGAGTTTAGCAACTGGATTTTTCTCAGGCCGGTTTACACAAGAAAATAGAGCTACGTACTTAGCGGAGGAAGCCTATTGGCTAGACAAAGTGTGTGCAGAAGCATTTTGCACTGACGAAAATTTTGCGCTGCTACATCGGGTCAAACAACTTGCAACAAAAAAAGATGTAACTCCAGCCCAAATTGCTGTTGCTTATGTTCTCGACCACCAGTTGCAACCATATGCAGTTATTGGTAGTCGCACGATTGAGGAATTTGCTGAAAATTTAACGGCCGTTTCTATCCACCTGACCGCACAAGAAATCGATTGGCTCACAAGCGCAAGAAAAGAATAAGACCCCAAAGATAAATCGTTTGAGGTCTATTATTCTCATTTAATCGGCGGTAAATTTGTTTGCATTTCTGCTTGTCTTGACTGTTCCCAATTCTCGGCTTCTTCCGATGCACGAATCAACATGACCGGAATCTCCGCTTGGCGCAGTACCTTATCGGCGATACTCCCAAAGACCCAACGCCGAATCCCGCCACGTCCATGGGTACTCATCACAATCAAGTCAATCTCTTCTTTATGCGCCTCTTCTAAAACAGCTTCAGCCACAAACTCATCTTCAACCAATCCATAGCGCACATTGTATCCATCATCCGTCAACGTGTTTTGCAATTTTTGCAAATAATCATTGGCAAACCAATTTGCCTGTTCACGCATTTGCCCCAATAACTCCGCGTAACTCACACCATCAAAATGAACGGATACATGCTGGGGTGTCACAACACGAAATAGCAATAATTCACCATCAAACTGACGCACAATGGACAGAGCAGGGGCCAAGGCTTCTTCCGCTAACTTCGATCCATCTAAAGGGATCATAATACGCTTAAACATCTTTCCCCACCTTTTCATGCCGATTTTGCCAACTGCTGACCCACATAAACAGCCCAGAAACAATAAATGGTGAGCTGAAGAAAAACACCTTCAACCAATTGTTTTCGGTTAATTGGGCAATAATAAAGGCCAACGCTAAGCCAGCCAAAATGGAAATCAGCCCACCAAATCCTTCCCAACGGAAGGCCAAAATGAGGCCAATGGAAGCCAGCACAATACAAACGGCCGTTACTAAATTAATGACATTCTCCACTTCTGCCAATGTACCGAGCTCAACAAACGCCAATACATACACCCCTCCCGTTAAAATTGCCAACAACGATACCATCCGTGCTGTTGTGCGCATTTCACTTGTCGGTTGTTTGTAAACATTTAAATCACTCATCATTGGACTCCTTCGTAAATCGGAATGTGAATCCGATCTACAACTTTCATAGCAGGTGCTGAGCACGTACTCATAAACACCAAATACAAAATAGTGGCCAATATCAGGCTAAAGCCATCTCCTTGTCGAGGGTAGTTGCGGCTCGGAAACCACCATGTAACACACGCAAATTAGCCTCAAGCAAATGCTGTTTGCGTTTGGGCAAATGATTAGCAAGGGCATCTTCTACGGCCGTAACTGGCAAAAAGAGATGACGCGCCAACAATGCCCCTACAGTGGCCATGTTCAACATCTTCAAAGAACCATGTGCTTCCGCAATCGTACTGGCTGGCACATAGACAACATCCAAATCATCACGTGTTGAACGCGAAGTAACGAGGCTGCTGTTCACCACCAATGTCCCACCTGTTTGCACAATTGGCTCATACTTTTCGAATGAAGGTTGATTGAGCGCAATGACCACTTGTGGCTTGGCAACAATAGGGGCCCCAATCGGTTCATCGCTAATGATGACTGTACAATGCGCTGTGCCACCGCGCATTTCAGGCCCATAGGATGGAATCCATGTCACATACTTGCCACTATCCATACCTGCGTAAGCCAATAATTGTCCAGCAAACAAAACACCTTGTCCGCCAAATCCTGCAATAATAATTGAAGTCTCCATGAAATACCTCTTATAAATTGATGAGGGATGAATGATGAAGGATGGAAAAAGGGATCATCCATTCATCATTTGTAATATGTAAAAATTGTTTATCTTGATGAAGAGTGCACCATCTTTTTATCGGCAAGCATGTCAAATGCATCTCTGGATTGATTAGCATGTATTGCCCGATCTAAAAGTTCAGCACTTATCTCTTCTGGACGTAAATCTCGTTCCTTTTCTTTTTTGGGTTCGGCAGCTCGATACCAAACGGTTACAGTGAACACACCTTCGTCGGGTATCATAATCTCACTCACATTGAACACATCAAGAACGGCCGTGTTCTCATTCAAAAACTTTGCAACTTCAGCACGTAGAGCACCCTGTTTCGTTACTAGCTCCTCACCTGCCAAAGCACGTTCCGTAAATGTTTTATGCTTGACCATTACACCACCAATCCCTTTGTAACTGGTATTATTACAACCAATTACCTACGCCGCTTTAAATCATCACTAACTTTAAAATCTCCGATGGGATAATTGGGAACCATGTTTTCTTCAACCCATGTCAATGCATCTGCTGGTGTCATGCCCCAGTTGGTAGGGCAAGAAGAAAGCAGTTCAACAATGCTAAAGCCAATACCGTCTAACTGTGCTTCAAATGCTGTGCGAATTGCTTTTTTCGCTTTAATAACATTTTTGGCATCATGCAAACTACGACGTACGCTGTACACCACACCGGGCAAACCAGCGAGCAGCTCGGCAACATGTAACGGAGCGCCAGTCAAAGCCACATCACGCCCAAATGGAGACGAGGTGGTTACTTGTCCAGCTAAACTCGTGGGGGCCATTTGCCCACCAGTCATGCCATAAATTGCATTGTTGATAAAAATAACGGTGATTTTTTCACCACGAGAGGCAGCGTGAATAATTTCACCGGTACCAATCGATGCTAAATCTCCATCCCCTTGATAAGTAAAAACAATATTATCTGGATTAACCCGTTTGATACCGGTTGCCATTGCGGGCGCACGTCCATGTGCTGCTTCACAAGCATCTAGGTTGAAATATTTATAGGAAAATACGGAGCAGCCAACAGAAGCGACCAAAATCGTGCGTTCACGAATGGCTAGCTCGTCGATCACTTCGGCAACCAAACGATGGGCCGTGCCGTGTGTACATCCCGGACAATAATGAGTTGTTTGATCGCACAAGGCAAACGGCCGTTGATAGACTACTTTTTCAGTTTGAATTTCGGTTAGGGGTCCACTTGCTAACAAAGTCATCATCTCACCTTTCTAATGCCAGTTGTGGCTCTAATTCATCTAATTGTGTAAAAAATGCTTTCGCTTCCCGTTCAATTTCTTCTGGCAAAGGAATTGCCCCACCCATACGACCTAAGAATTTAATTGGTTTTTGTGGCCCAGCGACCATACGCACATCATTAAGCATCTGGCCCGCATTCATCTCAACCACAAACACACCCCGGGCGTGTTGCACCACTTCAGCTAACTCGTCTTCTGGGAAAGGCCACAAGGTAATTGGACGGAAAAGCCCAACTGGATACCCTTGTTCACGCAGATTATGAACGGCCGTTTTGGCTACACGTGCTGATGTCCCAAATGCCACCAAAACCAGTTCAGCATCTTCCACCAACCACGTTTCATAACGCACTTCATTCAATTCAATTTGGCGTAACTTTTGTTGCAATTTATTATTGAGTTCTTCTAAATTCTCGACACCCATATAAAGTGAGTTGACTAAATTTTGTTCTCTATCTTTGGCTCCAGTTAATGCCCAAGACGGCCGTTCTGCAGGAATTTCACGCATGGGTGGGAACTCTGCCGGTTCCATCATCTGGCCAATGGCTCCATCAGCCACCACAAAAACCAATGTGCGATACTTATCTGCTAAATCAAAGGCCAGCACGGTTAAATCAATCGCCTCTTGCACCGTAGAAGGTGCTAAAACGATGGGATGGAAATCACCATGCCCTGCCGATTTCGTAACTTGGTTATAATCTGATTGACTGGGTTGAATATTACCCAAGCCTGGCCCCCCGCGCATCACATCAATAATCACGACAGGCACTTCTGAACCAGCAATATAACTGATACCTTCCTGCATTAAACTGATCCCAGGGCTACTTGAAGATGTCATAGTACGCACACCAGCGGCCGCCGCACCATACACCATATTGATTGCAGCAACTTCACTTTCTGCTTGCAAAAATGTACGATCCAATTCCACCATGCGTCTAGCCATATGCTCAAGCAGTTCGGTTTGTGGTGTGATGGGATAGCCAAAATAAGCTTGGCAACCTGCCCTCACAGCCGCTTCGGCAAAAGCCACATTCCCTTTAAGCAATTGCTTCGTCATATTGCACCTCGCGCTTATTCTTTTGTTGTGTGTTTTGTTTTGGGGGAATATCTCGGTAAACAGTTATGCAACCATCGGGGCAAACCACTGCGCATAATGCACATCCGGTACAATCATGGTGTGGATCTATAAACTTGACCGCCCTGTACCCTTTGCCATTTAATTGATCTGCTAAATCAATTACATCTTGTGGACATGCAGGACGACATAATTCACATCCTTTGCACCGTTCCACATCAATTTCAATTCGACCTTTTGCCATCCGACAAAACCTCCGTGCGTGTTACTGTTTCGCTAATCAACTATTGTCAAACAGGCATTTCAAAGCGGAACAGTTTACTGAAGTCAATCCTCATCAAGCTTAAAAAAGTTTGCTTCAGCATCAGTGGAAAATAATAAAATGCAAAAAAGCAGGCTTACTAAAATTCTAAAACCTGCTTTTCAAGAGCAATAATCTGTGAAAACGTAAAGTTGATTTTTAAGAAAAGTTGGTGACTTCTACGCTCTCACCCGCTCGGTCAGAGATTATTATTTTTTGAAATAGTGGAAATGTAATTCACAAAAACTAGTTTGAAATAAATTTAGCAAAATTGTGAATTACTAAAGTGAAAACGTAGAAACCGTGATGCGTTATTACAAAAAACTTGAACGTTTTCACTAAGAATAAACATCACTTCCGAGCACTATTAGTATGCCAAAGAGGGGCTAAACTCTACAGTGACGAAAAACGGCATCCGCTGTGATAAATGTCACAACAATAAGGAGGAATTCCATGAGGGTTCATATTATGAATTTTTAGGCTTGCGACTCCCAACGGAAACTCTCTTTTCCGCCGCGTGTCCACGCAATGATTTTGGTTGGTTTGATTTGAATAACGGCTTGATATTC
>JBNKHS010000018.1:0-20647 GCA_050290485.1 Promineifilaceae bacterium (SeqCode)
GCCGTCACAAAATCAATCGAGACCAAATCCTGTTCAGGCTCAATATCCATAGCAAATTCACCCAAATCGCCACGCCACATCGCCGCCTTTTCATCCACATCTCGCTGCAAAACGGCCGTCCATACCTCATCCGCCAACAACCATTTTGCCGTTCCAAAACGGCTGTGGGAACGGACATCGCCGCCAAATTTTTGCTTGAGATTTTTTGCCAGCAAAATGGCATCTCCCTCGACAACCATGTCCAAATCCGTCGGCGATTTGCCCAGCAACATATCGCGTACAATGCCGCCCACAAAGTAAAGCGGCAGCTTCGTCTCCGCCGCCGTCTCACTTATCGCTAACACCATTTGCCAAATCGCAGGCGACAATGATTCAAGCATCATTTGGCGCATATCTACGTCGGCCAAATCACTCTTCGGTTTAAACATTGTGTTGAGCAAATCGGTGCGGGTCACAATCCCAATCGGGCGCCCTTTTTCCCCCTCGGCATCTTCTGCCAACACTGGAATTTGCCCCCATCCCGCCGTTAACATCAACTGCTGCAAATGATCGAGCGAATCAGATGGCCGTACCGTGACCAATCCCGCCCGCATCACGCGGCTCACCGGCAAGCGCCCCAAATCATGATCCATCGCGCGATCAATCGCCCGTCGCGTCAGCAAACCGACAACTTGATTCTTGGTAGGATCAAAAACAGGATACCCTTCATACCCATAACGACGCATCAAAACGGCCGTTTCGGCGACACTCATCTCCGGCGTCACCATCTGCAGCCCATAAGACATCAATTCCGCTACCCGAATCGCCGGTTCCACAATCTCAGGTAGCAAAGCCACCACACGCGCCATAACAACCGCTACCGTCGCATCCTTAATTCGGGCTGCCGCTGCACGTGTGTGTCCGCCACCGCCAAACATACGCGCCATTAAGGCCACATCTACGGCATCTGCTGTGCTGCGTGCCACCAACTGGACATCACTGCCCAACTGCACAAGCACAAACAACCCGGCAGGGGTCAATGACTCACGCAAGCGATGCGCTACAGAAGCAATCTCATCAACGAACTCCTCGGGAGCAACAGCCGCTGTGACAATAATCGACTTCCCACGAACTTCATGCCAAGAAACGGCCGTATGTAGTTCATCATAAAGCGCCTGTTGCGCAGATGTCAGCGGAATATGCAAAAAGCGACGTACGACAGCCAAAATGCCATGCTGCTGCACCAACCACGCCGCCGCTTGCATATCTCTTGTCGTCGTCGTGTCATACGTCAAAGAGCCGGTATCTTCATAAATGCCCAACAACAACAGCGTCGCTTCTTCTGGCGTCAGATGCACACCCTGCGTTTGCAACTCCTCCACCAGCATCGTCGTCGTCGCCCCCAACCCCTCCACCTGATACGTCCACGACGCCTTCTGCGCATGGCCCACATGATGATCTATCACATGCACCTTGGGATCACGTCCTACGCCACGCACAGAGTTCAGTGCATGGGTATCCACCAAAATCACCTCATCTACGCGTCGTCGTTTCCAATCTGCGGGGCGCGTAAAAGGCAGTGCATCCCAATACAAGGTCAGGAATTGCTCTACATTGCGGTTAATGCGTCGTGGCAGCAACATCGTCGCAGCAGGATAAATCTTCCCCGCCGCCAACAACGATGCAATCGCATCAAAATCGCCATTCTCGTGAGTCAATATCAAACGCATAATGACATTATAATGGTTAACATAAGAGTTTGCGAGGAAAACGTGTAGACGTAACCACTCTCTGGAAGGCACGCCTTGTATGGAACAGTCACGTCTTTACGTTTATGCGCTTGCATCCAATCCCTCAACTTGTTATCCTCCCTTCCATGAATTTGGTTACACTTGAATCGGTTACACATTTTTACAGTGAACGTCTGCTGCTTGATGAAGTTGATTTGCAGATCAATCAGGGAGATCGGATTGGTTTGTTGGGGCGCAATGGGAGTGGCAAAACAACCTTGTTACGTCTCATTGCTGGGTTGGAATTACCGCGAAACGGCCGTATCACCACATGGGGCGGCGTGCGCGTGCAATACATCCCCCAAGAACCCGATCTCAACGATGATGACACCGTGCTGGATGTGGTTTTCCAAAGTGATGCCCCGCACATCAAAGTACTGCGCCAATACGAACAAATTAGTGAACAACTACAAGACAATCCTACAGACAGTAACATCCAAACTCAATTTGCCCACGTCAGCCACGAGATGGATCGCATTGGTGGCTGGACAGCCGAAGCAGACGCCAAAACAATTCTAACTAAGCTTGGCATCACCCGTTTTGATGCCAAAATCGGTATATTGAGTGGGGGACAACGCAAGCGGGTCGCCCTCGCCAATGGTCTCATCAACCAAGCGGATCTCATGATTTTGGACGAACCCACCAACCACATCGACGCGGATACAATTGATTGGTTGGAGCAATTTTTGCTTTCTTCATCCAGTTCATTGTTGATGGTCACGCATGATCGTTACTTTTTGGGGCGTGTAGTCAACAAAATTGTGGAATTGAATCGGCGCAAATTGATTGTGTATCCAGGCAATTACGGCCGTTATTTAGAAAAACGCACCAGTCGTGAAGAACAACTCAAAAGTGCCGAAGCCAAACGAAAATCTCATTTACGACGCGAACTTGAATGGCTGCGACGCGGAGCAATGGCCCGCAGCACCAAACAAAAAGCACGTATCCAACGCATTCAAGAAATGCAAACGATCGAATATGATTCTGGAGATCAACGGGTGGCTGTAGCTCTGGCGGGACGTCGTTTAGGCAAACGAGTACTTGAAGCAGAAAATTTGAGCAAAAGTTACGATGATATCCATCTATTTAGCAACCTCGACTTTCAACTTAACCCCGGAGATCGCGTCGGCATCATCGGTCCCAATGGGGTAGGCAAAAGCACCTTTCTCGATGTACTCGCCCAAAAAACAATGCCCAACAGTGGAACAGTAAACTGGGGCGACACGGTCCAACTTGGCTATTACGATCAGCAAAGTGCCGATTTGCAAGACAATGTCAAAGTCATTGATTACATCAATAACATTGCCCCGCTGATTCGTACTGAAGATGGCGGGCGTATTGAAGCGCCACAAATGTTGGAGTGGTTTCTTTTTACAAGACCAGAACAGCAGGCCCAAATTGGCTCTTTAAGTGGTGGTGAAAAACGACGTCTCTATTTGTTACGCACACTCATCCCCCAACCCAACGTGCTCTTCCTTGACGAACCAACCAATGACTTAGATATCGAAACGCTCGCGGTCCTAGAGCAATTCCTCGACAATTTCAAAGGGTGTCTTGTTGTAGTTAGCCATGATCGTTACTTTTTAGATCGCAATGTCGACTTTTTGGTCAGTTTTGAAGATGGTGTATTGGGCACACGCTACCCCTCGCCATATGAAACATATCGCCAATTAGTAGAAGTGGATAAACATTCAGTTGCCCCCGTAATAGCGAAAAAGGAAACGGCCGTTTCCCAGCCAACCACCAATCGCAAACCAAAACTCAACTGGAATCAACGCAAAGAATTAGAAGCACTCGAAGCCCAATTGCCTCAACTTGAAGCCAAAATCACCCAATTAGAAGCCAGCATCAACGATGCAGGCAGCGACTATCAAAAATTACAAACATTGGTTGCTGAACTTGAAGAGAAAAAAGAGGAACTAGAATTGGCAGAACTACGCTGGCTGGAACTTAGTGAAATTGAAGAAGGTTAAGCCTTTGTTGCAAGTTGCAAGTGGTAAGTGCGGCACGAAACATGCAACTTGCACCCTGCCACCTGCAACCTCCTATTGTGGTACTAAACGAAAGCTAGGGCGTTTTGGAAATTGCCAAACAGAACGAGCTGTCGCAATGCTTTGGCCACAAAGATCAATGGCGCTGATTTTGGCTTCATCTAATGTTAGCGTCACCGTATAGGCATACTCTTCAAAACGGCCGTTTCGCTGCACATTCACATGAAACTTCACTTTCACTTGATTGCCATTATCGCTCCAACTCTGCACATCAATCCGACGGCCTGTCCAACTACTCGTTTCTGCAAGCAAAAAATCAAACGCCTGTGATAACTCGCGACTTTGAAACCACATATTCTTTTTTGAAATAACTAAACGGGCATCGTTTGTCAATAAACGATAAAGTCCATCTTTATCCGATCCAGCAAATGCTGCCAAGAATTGACGCATTATTTCCATCGGGGATTGGGTTAACATGATCGGGCATTCTCCTAAAATAAACCGTAATTTTGCATCGGGGAAATACAACAAATCCCAGCTTACTTCCGACTACTTCCACCTGTTAATATAAAACTACCGTCTTACAGACGTTCTTATAAATCAATTGGTTCCTATCTTCGCACAAAATCGTTAAATTTCTGTTAAATAATAGTAACGATTTCTTCACAATTACCTGACATTTACACTACGCAGCAAACAAACTTCAGCTACCAGCAAAAAGCATTTCAAATATCCTTCTCAACCCACCCCCCTTACTCCAAACCTCAGTTGCACATCTACCCACAAAACCACTAAAATACCTCCAGTACAAAAATAATATACTAGCTATCAACTCACGACTAAAATGCTGATGGCTATTTTGGAGAAATCTTTTGCAAAAAATAACTTTCAAGGGATGGGAAAATTGTTACAAGCTCAGTAGTAACTTTGTGGATCTGATTGTTACCACAGATATTGGGCCACGCATCATCCACTTTAGCTTCCCAGGTGATGAAAATGTATTTGCTGAATTTCCAGACCAAATTGGGAAATCGGGAGGCAATGATTGGCGTATTTATGGTGGACATCGTCTATGGGCAGCGCCAGAAGCCCAGCCACGTACTTACTATCCAGATAACAATCCTGTCAAAATTGTTGATTTTGGGAATTTCGTCCGTCTGACAGCACCAATTGAAACCACAACAGGTATTCAAAAAGAGATGGAGATTTCTCTTTCTCCGAACAACACACGAGTTAAAGTGGTGCATCGGATTAGTAACCACAATTTATGGACAATTGAGTTAGCTCCGTGGGCATTATCAGTGATGGCGCCAGGGGGAACGGCCGTATTGCCTTTACCTTCTGGAGGATCACACGAAGCCAATTTACTCCCTAGCGCCAACATCGCCATCTGGGCTTACACCAAACTCAACGACCCCCGTTGGACGTGGGGCAACGAGTATATTTTGCTGCGTCAAGACCCATCCGCAAAAAGCCCGCAAAAGGTAGGTACAAACAATATGCATGGCTGGTCAGGGTATGTACGCAACGGCCGTTTTTTCCTTAAAACCTTTGCCATTCATGATCTCAAGCAACCCTATCCCGACAATGGCTCATCGACTGAACTCTTTACCGATCCTCACTTTTTAGAAGTAGAAACATTGGGTCCCTTAGTTAAACTACAGCCAGGAGAAGAGGTTGAACTTATTGAGAAATGGTATCTCTTCCCAGAAGTAAAAACACCAAGCAACGATCAAGATGTCAATGAACATATCTTGCCTAAAGTGAAAAACATTTTATAAACCTCAAAAATTTAAAGATTAGAGATTAGAGCTTGGAGATTCATTCCCCAAACTCCGATCCCCAATCCCCAACTGCCGATATGAACCACGCACAACAAATTGCAACCAACCTAAACATTAAGCCTGCCCAAGTAACGGCCGTAATCCAACTGCTCGACGACGGCAATACCATCCCCTTCATCGCTCGTTATCGCAAGGAAGCCACCCAAAGTTTAGATGAAGAACAAATTCGGGAAATTGACGAACAAATCAACAAACTGCGCACGCTCGATGAACGGCGCGAAACGATCATCACGGCCATCGAAGCACAAGAAAAAATGACCCCCGAACTCAAAAAGCAACTCCTCGCCGCCACAACGTTGACTGAATTGGAAGATTTATATCAACCTTATAAACAAAAACGGCGCACACGAGCAACGATTGCCCGTGAAAAAGGATTAGAGCCGCTAGCTGAATTCATCTTAGCTCAGTTGCAAACCAGACAAACGCCACAACAAATTGCCGCACCATTCGTCAACGAAGATGTACCCTCAGCTGAAGAAGCGTTAGAAGGCGCACGTGACATCGTCGCCGAAATCATCAGCGACAACGCCGAAGTGCGCCAAACCTTACGCAGTAAAGCAATGCAATGGGGTATCTTGCAAAGTAAAAAAATTAAAGATGCAGAAGATGAACGCGACGTGTATCAGCTTTATTACGACTATCAACAACGCGTTGATCGTCTGCGTCCACACCAAATCTTAGCCATCAATCGCGGCGAGCAAGAAAAGATTTTGCGTGTTGGCGTAGAAATTTCTGAGCGGGATTGGATCTTGGCTGTACGCACTCAATTCCGACCCGATCGCCGTTCTCCATTGGCCGATCAGATGCAGTTAGCGATGGATGATGCCGCTAAACGGTTGCTCATTCCCGCCATCGAGCGAGACGTACGGCGTACCTTGTCAGAAACGGCCGAATCGCATGCCATTCACCTTTTTGCACAAAACCTGCGTGGATTACTAACCCAACCCCCATTGGTGGGACAAACTGTCCTCGCCATCGACCCTGCCTACCGCACCGGCTGCAAACTGGCTGTGATGGATGTAACTGGCAAAGTGTTAGACATAGGCACCATTTACCCCCACAATCCGCAAAATCGGCGCGAAGAAGCGCTCAAAACTTTAACATTGCTGATCCAAAAACATAAAATCACGCTCATTGCCATCGGTAATGGGACGGCCTCACGCGAAACCGAACAATTGGTAGCCGAACTAACCCGTCAGTTGGACGACGTAAATTATCTCATCGTTAACGAAGCGGGAGCGAGTGTGTACAGTGCCAGCAAGCTCGCCAAAGCAGAGCTGCCCGAATTGGACGTCACCATTCGTGGCGCCGTTTCCATTGGGCGCAGGGTGCAAGATCCAATGGCAGAGTTGGTCAAAATTGATCCCAAGTCGATTGGCGTCGGTTTGTACCAACATGATGTCAATCAGAAGCAACTGTCGGAATCATTGGCGGGTGTCGTCGAGTCCGTGGTCAATCAAGTGGGTGTCGATGTGAATACAGCTTCGCCTGCGCTGCTGACGCATGTGGCAGGGATTGGCCCGAAGGTGGCAGAAAATATTGTGGCTTATCGTGATGAAAACGGCCGTTTTCAAGACCGCACCCAACTGAAAAAAGTGACGGGACTCGGCCCTAAAGCATTCGAACAATCGGCAGGCTTCTTGCGCATTCGCAAAGGCAAAAATCCCCTCGACGCTTCCGCCATCCACCCCGAAAGTTATCATGTCGCCACGGCTCTGCTCAAACAAATTCATCTGAAGCCAGATGCCCCACTAGAAAAACGTGCCCAATACATCAGCAATGTCAAAGCAACGGAAGAGCTGGCACAAAAACTAAACACAGGCGTTCCCACCCTTACCGACATTTTGGAGCAGCTTATTCGTCCCGGGCGCGATCCGCGCGAAGATATGCCCGCACCCATTCTACGCAGTGACGTCCTCTCCATGGAAGATTTGGTTTCCGGCATGCAGCTTAAAGGAACGGTACGCAATGTAGTTGATTTTGGTGCCTTTATCGACATTGGGGTTAAACAAGATGGACTGCTCCATCGCAGTCAAATTCCCCGTGATGTCACCCTCTCTGTTGGTGATGTCCTCCCTGTGCAAATTCAATCGGTGGACAAAGAACGCAACCGCATTGGCCTCGCTTGGGCGGGGGAATCGTAATGATTTATCACGACACAATTTATGGAGAGGTAGCGATTGATGAGCCTGTCATTTTGGCTTTGCTAGAAACGGCCGTATTGACACGACTCAAAGGGATATTGCAACACGGCATCACCGGGCTCATCGGCCTTACCGACCAAACCACCCGCTTCGACCATTCCGTGGGGGCGATGCTTATTGTGCACCGTCTGGGCGGCTCCGTTGAAGAACAAATCGCCGCACTGCTCCACGACGTGAGCCATACCGCCTTTAGCCACGTCATCGACTACGTCGTCGATGGGCACGACGACCAAAGTTATCACGATGAGATCAAGGAAGCATATCTCGCGCAAACGGACATCCCAGCGACATTGGCGCAATTTGGCTACGAGTGGCAACAATTCTTGCATGAAGAAGATTTCCCCATTTTAGAACAACCTTCGCCACACTTGTGTGCTGACCGTGTCGACTATTTTCTACGCGATGCCTATGGGCTAGGGTTAGCGACGATGGAAGAGATTACATTTGGCTTGGACAGTTTGATTCTTGCAAACGGCCGTATTGCGGTCAACAACATGGAAGCAGCGCAATGGTTTGCCAATACTTACATGCAAGCTGATGATAAAAGTTGGGCCAATTTTCGCGAAGTTGGGCTTTACGAAGTCACGGCTCGCGCTATTAAACGCGCCTTACAAATAGAGCTCATCACCGAAGCTGATTTTATGATGACGGATGAGCAATTTTGGCAAAAGCTTCATCAAGGAAACGATGAAGAGCTCAAATATTGGTTGTCCGTGATTACACTCGAAACTCAATTCGAGCGGGACGATGACAATCCTACCTTTCGCGTCAGCACCAAACTGCGCACCATCGATCCTGATGTTTTGATCGACGGGGAATTACGGCCGTTATCTACCCTCGATCCTAATTTTGCCCAACAACGCACAGCTTACCTGCAGCGCAAAAAAGGCAAATGGCCCATGCGTGTGGTCGGTTAAAAAGACTTTCGAGAACTCAGAGTCCTCGAAAGTCTTGATTAAACAAATTTATGAAACACTGTACTTATGATTAAAATTATTCTTATTGGGGATGTCCACACTTATTTTACAGAAGCAGATGTAAATTTTTTCAATCAATCAGATGCGGACCTGATCTTGTTTGTTGGCGATTTAGCCAATTATCGTGAAAAAGAAGGAATTGATGCAGCACAGATCATTTCCGGCATTACAAAACCAGCAATCTTCATTCCTGGCAACCATGACACGGTTACGGCCGTTCAACTTTTGGCAGAAATAAAATGGTCGCAAGCGAAACGAGATTTGTTGGCGAAAGGACAACCCAAACGCGTCCAACGCTTGCATGATGCCTTAGCCCCTGTGCAAGTGGGTGGTTATTCCACCCATCATTACCAATTTGGTGAGGATTCATTTGATCTGATTGTAGGACGGCCGTATTCTTTGGGCGGTCCGAAAATCAACTACATTGCTCAGCTAAAACGACAATATAATGTCGCCAATATGACAGATTCGATTGCAAAGTTGAAACAATGTGTGGATGATACGAAATCCAACACGCTGCTTTTCCTCGCCCATAATGGGCCAACTGGTTTGGGCGATAACAGAGACGATATTTGGGGCTGTGATTTTTGGGAAGAGGCAGGAGATTTTGGTGATCCAGATCTAACAGAGGCCGTTCAATATGCAAAAACGTGCGGAAAGCAGGTTTTAGGCGTCTTTGCGGGGCATATGCACCAACACCTTAAAGGTGGCGGCTTACGCAAAATGATCGTTGAATGCGATGGCACAACGTATCTTAACGCTGGATACGTACCCCGGATATTTGCGGAAAACGGCCGTATTTATCATCAATACATCGCCATCACACTTGAGCAAAACAGACTTGCTCATGAATATTGCACCTTCTCACCCTAGCGGTATTTATTGTCGTATTATCAATTTCTTGACAAATAGAATTAAGTGTGTACAATATTGACTATCTTATTCACCATCTAATTTGGAAGCGAAGCATAATGCACTTACAAGCTCAAAGCCAACAGAACAATTCAAAAATTCAGAACTGGTCCTGGGCAGTGCAGCAATGGGATGGATGATCAAGACAATTCCTTCCTCCTCTTGTTAACAAAGCACAGGCAGTAAAAAGTCTGTGCTTTTTTCATGTTATTCATACACTTGAATGACACCTCTCTTACCCCTCTTCCCTTCAAACGGGGGAGCCATTTTTTACGGGATCGTCTAAAGGCAGGACAGCTGACTTTGAATCAGTAAATCTAGGTTCGACTCCTAGTCCCGTAGCCTAATTTCTAAATCCCAGAAGTTATAAGTTGTTGAGTTGCTTATAACTTCTGGGATTGGTCTAGCAGAAAATAATTAAAGAATACAGTCCATATTGCCCGAACAGGTCCCACAAGCGATAATCCCCAATTATGTTGAAGATTCATCAACAAAAAAGTTTTAGTTTCATACACGCAGACATCTTTCCTTGGAAAGGATATTGGAGCTTACTTTTTATTTTTTCCTTTCTTCTCTTTGGTATATGGGGAATTTTTCCAGACACTGAAACCTTCTTATCACTTCAATTTACGCAAGCATTTATAGCAGGCACTGGATATAAGCAAGCCTTCATCAACAATAATGCATGGCATATTTCGCCACTTTATACGCTCATTTTGGCTGCGTTCCAATTATTCAATCTCCCCTTACCGTCTGTGGCTGCTTCGCTCACAGCTATTGGATGGGGTGTCGCAACCGTCATCTGCTCTCGATTACTAAGGGAAATTGGCTACTTTGCGATTGCTGTGCTCACCCCGATTTTGCTTTTGTTGTCGCCATGGTTTTTTCTTTCTGTAGCAAATCATGTCTCATGGGTAATCGTTGTTGGATGGCTTGCATTCATTGCAGCTCACCGACAACAAGAAAAGCAGCTCTTGCTATATTTACTGCTTTTAGTGAGCATCTCTATTAGTTGGCCTGCACTTTCCTTAGGTATCATTCTTTTTACATGGTCATGTGTGCAAAAACGCGTGATGCTCTGGAAATTAGGGTTATATCTTCTCATCCCATTTGGATTAACGGCATTTGTTATTGTTTGGCAAACATTACGGCCGTTTTCAAACATTGCTTCCCCTTCCGATTGGTGGCATTGGTGGCAAAATTTTGTCAACACCTCTGAACTTTTTTGGCTAATCCTTCCTTTAACCATTATCGGACTTTGGTGTCAGCCTAGAATACGCCCCCTTGGCCTTTGGGCAGGGCTATCTTTGCTTACTTTCACCTTTTCCGCACAAGTGATTGTAGGGATAAATCTACTGCTACTAGCCAGCATCGGGATTGCAGAAATGAGTCGCTGGATCGTTCGTATGCAAAAAATAGATCTCGAGGATCAACAAGCACGATTTCTCGTTGGTGCCCTCCTACTCATCCCTCTCATTTGGGGAATTATTGAATGGGATACAAACGCTTATTTACAACGGCCCATTACCATCTCACAACTAGAAAAAGAAGCTGGTCATTTAATTAAGGCTCAGGGCAGTTCTGAAAGCATGGTCATGGGCTCTGCAAGAACAGGCTATTATGCGCAGCACCCAACCTTTGTTTGGAACGGCCGTCCAGATAATCAAGAAGATTTAGCCCAACTCCTACTTGAAATCAGTAAAAATCCACCACAATACATCATCACTTCGCGCACCGCTGTTTGGCAAGAGATAACCAACTTAGGTTGGTTCAAAGATAGATATCGACAAAGTCACCAGCTTAATCATCCAAACGAACCGACAGCCCCATTCATCATTTGGCAATACCATCCAGATCCCGTTATTGATGCCCCCATTCACCCACTAAATATCATCCTTGAAAATGGAGCAAAATTAGTTGGATATCAACAATGGCCACAAGCTATTCAACCGGGTGAGGCCATCCATATTGCCCTCCATTGGCAACAACCGATCAAGCGGGCCTTTGTTACCGTGGCTTGGCTCCCCGGACCACTAGGTGACACCAATGAAGCTTTGCGTGATATGATCACCCCACGTGCTATTCCCCCAAATTGGTTACAAGAGGGTCAGACAATTACGGACCAAATTGTCCTAACAACAACAGAAAAAATTGCACCGGGCGGGTATGAAATTAATGTCTCTTTCCGCGAACAAAACAGCTTTGACAAAATGCCATTTTACCAAAATGAAGATGTAAACCCTTTAGATCGTATTCAGCTAAGCTATGTGGCTGTACCTTGGCAAGGTGATGTCCCCACCGATGCCATACCTACCAATATTACCTTTGGCGAATCGATTCAGCTCGCTGCCGCCAAACTCCCAACAGCAACCGCCCGTCCCAATGAGCAACTGCCGTTCACCCTTTATTGGCAAACGATCCAACAACCACAAGCAAATTACACAATCTTTTTACAATTACTAAATGAGCATGGGGAGTTAGTCGCAAGCGGGGATAGTTTGCCTATGGGGGGACAATATGCAACTCGTGCCTGGTTACCCGACCATACAATTCCAGACACGCATTTTTTGACAATTCCTGAGGGTATTCCTTCTGGCAGCTACACAGTTAAAACAGGGCTCTATTTGGCTGAAACGGGGGAACGTTTGCCTGCTTTTGCGGCAACAGGACAGCAATTGATCGATAATGCCTATACGATCATGACAATTGAGATTGAGTAATCTTCTTTTTTCATTCTAGTTAAACCTGTTATGGGCAATATTGCACAGTCAAACGAGAGACGGCCGTTTCTGGCAAGCCAAATTGCACAAATCCACTATCTTGTTGTTTACCAATCGAAACCAAGGCAATTGCTTGTTCTCCGTCAGCTGTGGGAGCCATTAACACGGCTGAATCTCCTGTAACCAAGCGAAAGCCTATATCTTGCAACCCATCCAAGTTTGGATTTGTCGCATATAAGATCATCTCTTTATCAAAATAATTAGTCTCTAGATCATCAACAGGATGTCCAATCGCCGTTGTAGGTAGCACGATTTTAATATTTGTTCCTTTGGGAACTTGGCTTAGTTCAGGAATATCTGCAAATATTAAAGAGCCTTCATCGTCTCCAGTGGGAGAATCATTATCTGTTAAACGCCAGCCGCGCAAATCAGTCGTTTCATTTAGCCGAAACCGCAGCCAAGGTTCGCTGTTTTCACAAACAATACCTGTTTGCCACCCGTCAATATGGTAATCGGTAAATGTAGCCACTCCGGTTGACGTTGTTTCTGCTTTTATTGCTTCAAAAACGGGTGCAATCGTAACATTCTTGGTCATTTCGTAATTCAAGATGTTACTCGTTGTCGTGATCCACTCCCCATCCACCTGCCATCCCACCAGTTGAAATCCTTGATCCGGAATAGCACGAAGCTGTATGGTTGTGCCTTGAAAATAGGTTCCTGTAAACGGCCGTTCTGGATACCATGATTCGTTCAATAAAATTGAACCATGATCTGAGGGCGCAACGGTTAATTCGGCCGTACCATTTAAACCAAACCCATCCACATAATGTTGACGCAAAATTGTTGGTCGCTTTTCCGCAAATTGATTCAATTGCAAGATACTCTCTTCCCAGTTACCAGAACTCGACCAACGCGCAATCTCAAACCCAATATCTGGTCTTATTCCTTCAGCCAAAGAATTGATGATTGGCTGGACATGCTCTGGATGTAAAGTGGTGTTCAACAAATCGGCCGAACGAAGCAAAAACTGATTACGGAATTGAGGATTATCCATCAATGCACGAAACAAGCCTGTATAAAAATAGACCTCTGGGCGATCGGAGTTCATGACCCATGTAACCATATTTTCATCTACTGAACTTGCTGGAAATAACCCTAAATTATAATCGACGTCCCACATGACATGATGCCATCTCCCCAATTGATCATCTGCACGAACAACCCGTTCATTAAAATGGGGCCAATCTGTGTTGGCCCCATACATCTGCAAAATATAATGGTCGATCATATTTTCTATATTAAGTTGCGATTCAATATAAGCATAATGATCAGGATCTGCTAAGTCATGGGTATCAGCATACTCATTCAAAGCGCGCCACGCCTCTGCTGCCTCAGAATCGTCCTCATTTCTGTATAAAGAATCAACAATTTCTACGCCATCTAGTCCAAAATGATCTTTAAAAAAGGTCTCATCCATCCGTTCTCTAAGATTATAAACCCCCATCAATTCCCCATTAAAAAAGAGAAGGATTGGCTTGTTGTAGGTGCTAATTGCGTGTGTTTCTCGCGCGAGGTGAGAGATAACATCAGTTCGCAGTAAAGTCCAGTTTGCAGAATAAGAAGATGAATCTTGCCCTCCATTATGCAAAACCAGATTATCAAAAGAGGTAACCTGATTGCCCGCAAATAAGGGAAAATTCAACCGGCGTGTACCATATTCATCTCTAAAATAGAGCCGGAAAGATTTCTTATCAAAAAGACGACTTGCTTGCCCATGCAGCCGGACGCCAGCACCAACATCAAAAGCAATACGGCCGTTTTCATCAAAGTAGGTCACCCGAGACGGCCGTTCCCATTCCGCACCCGTCATCAAAAACACCTTATTTGCTTCCATATATTCATCCCAAAGAGCATCTGTCTCTACGGCTAAGGAAAGCACCGGCAACTCTGGTTTCATACCCATCATATAAGATGCAGTCACAGGATCGCTCATCTGCCCATTAGGCATAACTGTCCGGGCACGAATGACCGTCATCCCTGGTGAGTCAGCCCGAAGCACAATTGGTGTTTCATAAACTGCAGCCGTCTCAACATCTGGCAGGGAGCCATCTGTGGTAAACAAAATTTGCCCACTTGGGGCACTTATCGTCAGGACAATATCTGATTCATATACACCAGAAGGATGAGACAAAATCGGTGTCGAGGAACCTTGCTGAACAAACCTAAAAGCTTGCTGAGCATCAACCCAATTTGCCAGTAAAAAAAGCATAATTAATATGGCAATAATAACGAGGGTAAAAATGTTTCGGCGACGAGGGGAAGAATGTAGACTCATAAATTACCAATCAAAAGATATCAAATACATTGTAGTTAAGACCATGTGAATCAGGATGAAAGCCAAATGCAAATTTGTAGATCTTTATGGGTAGCTAGGTCTCCAAAAAGTTGATTGTCCAAACCCATTTCTAGATCTCTTAAATTCTTTTTACAAAAAATGTCGTTATTAGATCGTGAAATATTATCTTTCTAAAAACTTTAAATCAATAATCTCTGATTTTGTGCCAACTTAATATAAACCACCCCATTCCCTATAAGAATCGATGTATTTTTCACGACTTTTGAATATTAAATACGTATTGGACGTATAACGTAAAAAAGCATGCTCATTGTATGATGATGCCTGAAGTTGAAAATAGTGCAAATTTCAGTTTAATCCATTAATTTTGTGCTGAGCAAAAAAATCATTGTTTCGATTCAAGCAAACATGATTTCTATGCTTTCACTTAAATAATCGACTAGTTCGCATCATTTTTAAACCTTTTACGGGTTACCAAGCAGAATTATTTAAGTGAAATTGAGAAGAAAATGTAATGTGTGATCCAAATTGTGCCAGTAACGTTTAGCTATTCAAATTGCGAGTAAAAATCTATTAAAAGTTAAGTCTGATTGTGTCACAGTCTAATTTTGGAGAAGAGAAGTTTGCGACACCATCGCTGATATTTCATAAAAGCAAACCATAAATATGGAGACCCCGTAATGGGAGATTTATTAAATTTAACTGATGCAGCCCCACTCTCACTGAGCACGTTGGCGATCAATTTAGTCCTGACTCTAATTTTGAGTAGCATTCTTGGATGGTTTTATGTTCGTTACGGCCGTTCATTTTCTAATCGTGCTAAATTAGCCGAAATTTTACCCGTCATTGCGGTTACAACGACCTTGATTATCTCTGTCGTCAAATCATCTTTAGCACTTTCACTTGGCTTGGTGGGCGCACTTTCAATTATTCGTTTCCGTACAGCCATAAAAGAACCCGAAGAGCTCTCTTATCTCTTCATAGCCATCGCCATTGGATTGGGCATGGGAGCGGATCAACGTTATGCAACAATGATCGCCATCATCATAATTTTACTTTTCCTCTATCTGCGTCGCTTGTGGAAAACAGTGCCTGCAAAAAACAATCTCTTTCTAAATATCTTGACTCCCAATGAAGAACAAGGATTTGTCCAAATCAATAATGTATTAACCCGTCATGTTGCCAATGCTGAATTACACCGTGTGGATCAATCTACGGAGTCATTGCAAGCAACCTATCTTATCAAAACACCAAACTCAGATGTCTTAACCCGACTAATGGATGACCTAAGAAAAACCTTTCCGCAATCTGAGTTTAGTTTTGTTGAACAAGAAAACAGCTTTGGCGGTTAATATGAAAATTTCAAGTTCCTCCAATAATAGAAAAGCCTCACGTTTATGGTCGTTGTTTCTTGTTTCGCTTGCTTTAATATTCGGTCTGTTTCTTGGCGAATTAGGCTTTTTAGAATCAACATTTACTTTTTTGCATTCACAAATAGAACAAACCATAAATGATTCTTCGACACCACTTCCTTCATTGATATTAGACGTTACCTATCAGGATTACAATCAAATTCTGGCCCAGCGTCTTGAAACATTGGACAGCCGCGTTTATTTTGCCAATGAGGCTGACTTTGTGACCACGAGTCTAACCTTCAACAACGAAACATTCCCCGTAAAGATGCGCTTACGGCCAGGCTATACTACCCACTTAGCCAGCGATGATAAATGGAATTTCGAACTCATTATTGAACAGGGTTCAATATTAGGGTTACATCACATCTACCTTATCGATCCAGCTGATAATAATTGGCTAAACGAATGGGGATATCAGACTCATTTAAAACAAGCAGGGCTACCTTATACAACATATGATTTCATCCACTTAACGCTAAACGGGGATGAGTTAGGAATATATGCTTTGCAAGAAGTCCCAACTTCTACCCAAAACACGTCAACAGGAGCTGACTCAAATACAGTTGTCTATTTCGATCCAACAATGCTCTGGGAAAATATTGCCTATTTTGATGGCAATGAATTTCTTGCATCAACAGAACCTGTATCCAACTTTGATGAGCTTGGCTGGCAATTTTTAAATGTAATTGCCTCCTCAACTAGTTCTAATCAAGACACAAACCGCTTAGGAGAAGAACAAGCTACTGCCTTGTTGACTGGGTATCAACAAAATCATTTACCCACAACGGCCGTATTTGATGTGGAAAAATACGGACTATTCCTCGCCATTTCTGATCTTTGGGGTGCAGCTCACGCCACAAATTTGGAAAATCTGCATTTTTATTTTAACCCAATGACCGAACGTTTAGAGCCAATAGGATTCAACGGACAACCAAATCTTGGTCAGAGTCGAATTAACTTACCAACAGCAACCTTCAATGATCCTATCTTGCAACAAGCATATATCGAAGCTTTATTAACCATCACAACCCCCACTTACTTGAACCAACTGCAAACACAATTACAAAATAGCTGGGAGCAAAAACAGGAACAGGTCCCAAAGAATGGTACTAGTAATACTATTTGGCAATTACTTGCCGACCAACAACTTGTCCTACAACGCTCTTTACACCCACAGCAACCTGTCTTAGCTCATTTTCAGTTGGAAAGAGATGGCATCAATTCCTATTTGTTACTAGAGGTTGTTAATCTTGCCAATTTACCAATCGAGCTCGTTGGGTTGGATAACAATGGCATTCAATTTCTTGAATTTTTACCAGAGTGGGCAGAAGGTAATCCGTCGATAGAAAATATCGTCTTACCTTCATTCCAAAAATTAACGAGCTTTCAGCATCTAAAAATCCCAGTAAGCGCCTTGCAAAACAACGACCTAGCATCAACAAACTTGCAATTGGGAACACGCGTTTTAGGAACAGATTTCATCACTTATGTCCCTATTCGTCCACGCTTTGCGCCAGTGAATGAAGGTCCGTAACCATGAACGAATTACGTTATGAATTAAAATTTACGACATCCTCAGCCCATCTTTTTTTAGCCCGACGATGGATACGGCTTCATCCTGAAGCATTTCGTACCGCTTTTCAGCCACGCCAAATTAACTCCATCTATTTGGACACACCAAGATTGCATGATCTCAATGCAAATTTAATTGGACATCGTCAAAGAAGAAAAATTCGCGTACGCTGGTATGGGCAAAATGCGCACCAAGCCGAAAATCCTATTCTCGAACTCAAAATGAGAGAGGGGTATTTAGGAGATAAAAAACGAATTGCGCTCGACAGTCCCATAAACTTGACCCATTCTTGGCAAGAGATCATTGCTCAAATCTACCAAGCGGCAACAGGAAAAGAACCAGCATGGCGTCAGATTTTACATCCACAAATACATGCCACGATAATCAACCAATACCAAAGAGAGTATTATGTTTCGCCAGATGGACAACTCCGGCTAACCCTCGATTTTCAACAATCTGCTTACAATCAACGACTATCTTTAACACCAAACCTCAAATTTAAAGTCCAGCAACCTGACCAACTGGTAATCGAATTAAAAGGCTCACCAGAGGTTTCAGAACGTCTTGAAACGGCCGCTTTTCACCTTCCCATTCGTCGCAACCGCAACTCCAAATACATCAATGCCATGCAAGCCTTACCACTTTGATGGGCTCGCAGAGAACGAAAAGCAGCTTAAATAAGATCAAGCAGGAACCCTTCGTTCTCTTATAAGTAAATTCCACAACATTGTTTATCTTTACTGAATTTACTTTAATTATCAGTACCCTTCTCCTAATTTGTAAGAAAATCCAGATCACCTTCATCTTATCTACAAATTCATAGAAACGGCCGTACTTCCTGACAGTTGTGGTGCCAATATTGCACCACAACGCCGAACTGTTAAGAAAGAAGTGCCGATTAACAAGCTCACAAATTAGCATTGCTAATGTGAAAAGCATTTACCAAATAAATATTCGTGAACTTGTATCGTAGACAGTTAAAATCTTTGGAAGGAAGAGGGTCACCAAATCATTATGGTTTGTGTTGGCCCTTTTTTGTTTATTAAAAATTGAGCATGAAAAGGAGCTGAGATTAGCGGTTGTGAATCGCCGGTCTCGCAGTCATAGACTGCAAATCTCCCAATCTCTAAAGTGGAGGCACTTAGTATGAGTAATGAGTCAATTATTACCCAAATCGCGAAACTACAAGATATTTCTGGCTTTCGTGATTTACATTGGGAAGGCAATTTTGAGGAATATGTTGAATTGGTTCGCGACGATCCACGGATTGGACGCTCCGCCTATCAACGCCTATATGACATGATCGTCTCTTATGGTTCTGAAGAATACACCCGTAACCGGGAAAAGCTGATCCATTACAATTTCTTCGACGATCCCTTTGAAAATGGCAAAGACGCCGTTTTTGGCATCGACAAGCAGTTGATGGATCTGGTTCAAATCTTCCGTTCCGCCGCCCATCGCTATGGCACAGAACGGCGTGTCATCCTACTTCATGGCCCTGTCGGTACGGCAAAATCAACCATTGTGCGTTTGCTCAAAAAAGGGTTAGAAAATTATTCACGCACTGAAGACGGCCGTTTATATAGCTTCCGTTGGGAACCAGAAGATGGTGAAGTGATGGATTGCCCGATGCATGAAGAACCACTGCACCTCATTCCCCCAGAATACCGTCATGTTATTTTAGGGGACCTCAATACCGGCCGTGGTGGCAACGAACAAATCAGCATCGAAGGCGACCTTTGTCCCGCCTGCCGCTTCGTCTATAACGATCTCCTTGAAAAGGCAGAAGGTGATTGGACTAAAGTTATCAATCAAGTCAAAATCAAGCGCATTCTTCTCAGTGAGAAAGATCGTGTCGGAATTGGCACCTTCCAACCCAAAGACGAAAAAAACCAAGACTCAACCGAACTCACGGGCGACATTAACTATCGCAAAATTGCTGAATACGGTTCCGATTCTGATCCACGTGCTTTCAATTTCGATGGCGAATTAAACATTGCCAATCGTGGTATTGTCGAATTCATCGAAATCCTCAAGCTCGACGTCGCTTTCCTCTACGATCTGCTTACCGCTTCGCAAGAACACAAAATCAAACCCAAGAAGTTTGCCCATACCGACATTGATGAAGTCATTCTCGGGCACACCAACGAGGCTGAGTATCGTCGTTTGCTCAACAACGAATATATGGAAGCGCTGCGTGACCGTACTATTAAAATCGATGTGCCCTACAACATTCGCTTCAAAGATGAAGTGCGCATTTACCAACGTGACTTCAGCCAAGAGAAAGTGATTGGCAAACATATCGCCCCGCACACGCTCGATCTGGCTGGATTCTGGGCGGTCCTCACCCGCCTCGAAGAACCAAAACGGGCTGGGCTTTCTCTGGTACAAAAACTCAGATTGTATGACGGCCGTTCCTTACCCGGCTTCACCGAAGACACCGTCATCGAACTACAAGACGAAACCACCAACGAAGGTATGTTTGGCATCTCACCCCGCTACATCCAAGACAAAATTTCCAACGCCCTCGTACGCGATTCTAGTCGTACCTGTCTCAATCCCTTCATGATCATGCGCGAACTAGAAAGTGGACTTAAACATCACTCCCTTATCACCAGCAAAGAACAGCGCAAACATTTCCGCGACCTGCTCTCTGTCGTGCGCTCCGAATATGACGAAATTGTCAAAAACGAAGTGCAACGCGCGATCACTGCTGACGAAGACGCCATCAAGCGGCTTAGCGCCAACTACATCGACAACGTTAAGGCCTACACCCAAAAACAAAAAGTACGCAACGAATACACCGGGCAAGATGAAGCACCCGACGAACGCCTCATGCGTTCCATCGAAGAGAAAATCGAGATCCCCGATAGCCGCAAAGATGAT